>CAJQQW010000423.1 GCA_905480565.1 uncultured Halioglobus sp.
CAACAGGCATTAGTGGGTCGAGCGGTGGTTGGTCATCATATCGGTTTTGATCTGGCTATTTTACGTTTTGAGGCAGCACGCATTGGAGTGTGCTGGAGCGAGCCAAATTGTCTTGATCTTGCTTTGTTGGTGGCGGCGTTGGAACCTGGACTGCCGGATCACAGTATGGAGACTGTAGCGAGTTGGCTGGGTGTTGATGTAATAAATCGCCATTCGGCACTCGGAGATTGTCAGGCGGTAGTGGATATGTTCGCTAAACTTCTGCCACTTCTTGAAAAGCAGGGTATTACTACACTGGGTCAGGCTATGTCCGTATTGGACTCCCGAGATGATCTGATACGGCAGGAACGTCGCGCCGGATGGCATAGCGATCCAAAGACTGGTTATGGGCTGAGACAGCTCCAAATTCAACAAGAACTAGAACATCTTCGACACACCAAACAGGCGCAGGCTGAAGAAGCAAATCAGCAGCTTAGCAATGGTGCACACGCTCTCGATATTCAAACCCGAATTAGTTCCACTAATCAGCAGTTACACCGATGTGTTATAGATTTATGTATTAACGAAGCACTTGCGAATGGTGACGGTGAGCCGCCGGTAGAGTTTGACGCGATCATAATAGGATCGGGTGCGAGGATGGAGAGTTTGCTCTATCCGGATCAGGATAATGGTTTTATTCTTGGTAATCTTGGTAATCAAAGTAGGGTGCTAGTTGGCCAATGGTTTGAAGACTTAGCTCAGACAATGTGCGATGCGCTTGCTGTAGTAGGTTTTTACCACTGCCCGGGGTGGGTAATGGCGAGCAATCCACGTTGGAGAAAACCCTATGATGATTTTCAAGAGCAAGTTGTTCACTGGATTAAAACCGCGAGGGGTGACGCTCTGCATTACTGCAACATATTTCTTGATTTTGATAACTTTTATGGCAAAGGCGATTTAACCCGGTCATTGCGTAATGTGGTTTTTCGTGAAGCTAGCAATCAACGTTTTTTGACTCGTCTGTATGATATTCATAAGGACAACACGGGGGCCATTAACTGGTTGGGCAGAATTGTTACGAGCCCTAACCCCGATGCGAACAAAGGTAAAATAAATTTGAAGGTGGGCGGTATGTTGCCGATTGTTACAGCAGTGAGGTTATTGGCATTACATACTGGCATTCGAGGGCAATCAACCGGCGTCAGGATTCGGAAATTGGCGGAGTCCAATTTTCTTGATGAAGCAGAAGAGCTGTTATCAGCCTATGAATTTTGCGTCTATCTGTTGCTACGACAACAAATAGAGGATCATAAGCTGACCAGAACATTGGGTAATTACATTCCGCCAGAGTCTTTAAAGCCATCAGAAAAAGCGCGGCTTGCTAAAGAACTAAAAGTTGTCCGCAAGTTTTGTAAGCGTGTAGGTAAGGTTATTCGAAGAGATATCCCAACCTCAATACCGTAGACCCATATTCTGGTGACACAATAGGATGGTACTAAATATTTGGAATAATCGTGCGTTAGTGCACACGTGGAAATCTATGAGCTTTCTGGAGTAGAACTGCAAAATGCTATTAGCTGGTTTAATGTTAGTAGCTCCCCGGGTCCGTCTGATTCTATATTCAGCCAATCCAGTAGATTCGACAGTCTGCTCGCCACAATGGGTGGCCAGGATGGCGGAGGAGCCGCCCAGTCACCTGATGGCAGCCTCATATGGGATCTGTCAGAACAAAAATTCGCGATATATTCTTCTGCGTCGATCGATCTGAATAAAACATTTGTGTTGTCAAAGTTGTTATCTGGCCCACGAAATGTCTTGTGAAAATAAGTAGACGCTTTTACAGGTAGTTCCAATGTGGTATCGAAGTCCCAGACCTGCCAATTTTCATTCCATGCTAGTAGTACGACGTGATAGTCCCAGGACACTGGGAGTGTGACATGTTCACTACAACGTTGATACCAAAGCTCGCGATGGCGGCCGGGTCCTGTGATCAGAACAACCCTTGTATCGAATTCTTGAAACCTCTTATTTCTGGCCAGGTGCCAGATATTCTCTTCGCAGTAAAAAGGTGTGTATTTGAATTTTGCTTCCATTTTTCAACACGCGATGTTTTCAGCCTATATAATAGCCCCATCGTATCCATCAATGCTGTGTTTTAGCGGATCGGCGATATCGTTCTCTTATCAACACTGCTTAGATTATCGGTAAGATTAAGGCTCATATTTTCAAATTTTTTTTTATCGAAACCTAAAATGCCCACTTACCATCAATTCGCACCGTGAGTAACTCTATGATTAATCGACTGTTCGATGAAACTTCTCCAACCATTGCAAGCCTCGATGATCTTGCTAAGTTGGCAGACTACTCGCTCATGGACGCTCTCAACTGTGATCCGGACGCAAAGAAAAACGGTGAAGACCACACGCCGCGTCAGGTTTTCAGCGGCCACTATGTGCCCGTCAACCCAACACCGATTAAAGACCCCGAATACGTCGCACATAGTAAAAGCTTTTTTCACGAACTTGGTTTCTCCGATAGCCTAGCCCAGTCGGCCGAATTTGTTCGCCTGTTCTCCGGCGACACTTCGGGGGTTCCGGAGCCGATGCGCAAGCATGGTTGGGCCTGTGGGTACGCACTCTCTATTTATGGCACCGAATATACTCAGCAGTGTCCGTTCCAAACTGGCAACGGATATGGTGACGGTCGGGCTGTTTCTGTTCTTGAGGCGGTCATTAACGGTCGACGCTGGGAAATGCAGCTGAAGGGTGGTGGTCAGACACCCTACTGTCGCGGTGCGGATGGTCGTGCTGTCTTGCGGTCGAGTGTGCGGGAGTTTCTTGCACAGGAGTACATGCATGCGCTTGGCGTGCCGACGTCACGGTCTTTGAGTTTGTACGTGTCGAAAACTGAGAAGGTCAAACGACCTTGGTACTCCCAGGGCTCAAACTCACAGGATCCCGACACGCTTATGTCGGATGCCGTTGCTATTTCGACCCGTGTCGCACCGTCGTTCATTCGGGTTGGTCAACTGGAGTTGTTTGGTCGTCGTGCGCGGGAGAACCAGCACCCGAAGGCCATGGAAGAGCTTGAGAAGATTGTGTTGCACCTGATTGACCGCGAGTATGCCGACGTTATCGACCATAAATTGAACACTGCTGAAAAAGTGGTTCTGCTTGCGCAAGAGTTTCGTAACCGACTTACGACCCTTGTGGCGAATTGGATCCGTGTCGGCTACTGCCAAGGCAATTTTAATAGTGACAACTGTGCAGCTGGTGGCTTCACACTCGACTATGGTCCATTCGGGTTCTGCGATGAGTTCAACCCACACTATCAACCATGGACCGGTGGGGGACAACATTTTTCGTTTCTTAACCAACCCGTGGCAGCGGAACGCAATTTCTACTCGTTCTGCTCGGCCTTGCTGCCGTTACTATCGTCCCACCAAGACTGTCTGCAACAGCTGCAGAACATTTATGGTGGCTTTTCAAATGTTATGCAAACGCAAATGGAGAAGATGTGGGCCGACAAACTTGGGCTTGAAACTTTTGATGCTGTGTTGTTCGGCGAACTCGAAACGCTAATGACACAAACACCTATCGATTACACACTCTTTTTCCGCGAGCTTTCGAACATACCTGACGATATTGGCCCTCTCAAGAAAAGCTTCTACACGCACTCGAAGTGTGTTGCGACTTCAATGGACATGACCCATGCGACAGATGTAGACAACATGGATAAGCACTGGTCTGAGTGGCTTACTAAATGGAAAACACTTATCAACGGTTCTGGCACAGCGAATTTAAATGCTACAACGCCCCGCACCCGTGAGGCTATCGCCAAGCAGATGAAACTCGTCAATCCAAAATACAGTTGGCAAGAGTGGTTCGTTGTGCCTGCATATCAACAAGCTGCTGCAGGAAACTACTCAGTCATTCGA
>CAJQQW010000424.1 GCA_905480565.1 uncultured Halioglobus sp.
TGCAATCACCACCCTCGAGGTTCAGGTTATTAGGCACCGGCGCATCAGTGCCGTGCAACCGCCGGTGGGCATAGAGGTTCGTTGGGTGCAGACAATACTCACTGATGATTTGCCGATCCAATTCTGTGGCCACCGCCTCCGGCGAATCGAGGCCCGCTCCAAGGGGCTTACCAAAAGATACGTGAACACGTCCCTTGTCCCCGGCGATGCCGCGAGCGATGGAGGCGACATCCTCCTGCTCACCTTTATTGTAGGCACCGTGCGTCGCTACCTGGTAGAGCTCATTAGCTTTCGAGGCATCACAGGGATCCAATTCATAGGAGATCGCAACGGGTACAATACGCAGACTTTGGATGTGCTGGGCGAAACTCTGTGTCCGTTTGTTGCGGCTCATGGACAGCATTTTGATAATTACGGGCTCCGTGCGATCTACTCCGTCCTTGGCGCGACCCTCTCGCTGCGCAATCCAAACCGGCGCTTGATCCTCGGTGATCGAGTGCTGTATGTAACGCGACAGGTTTTTCGAGGCCGCCAGCAATTCCCGGGGCCCGCTCACCGAACGTTTGACAATAAAACTCTTGTTGAGGCGCATTAGATCTGACACCCACGGCGTAGTGAGCAAATTGTCACCGATCGCAATACGCACGGTCTCGCGCCCCCGGCTGTGCAGCACGAAATTCGTAAACGCCGGGTCCATAGCGATATCCCGGTGGTTGCTGATGAAGAGATGGGCCTCGCCAGGCTCGAGCGACTCCAGCCCGGACACTGTGAGGCCCCCGGTAGTGCTCTCGATCATGCGAGCCATATAGCCTTCAATAACGGTCTGCATGCCGCGCACATCTGACACAAACCGGACTTCGCGCCGCAGTGCAAAACGGACCAAGGGTCGCACCAGGGCGGGACAAGCCTTCGCCCAGCCCCCCAGTCGATAAGCCCCCAGAGTGTCGAGGAATTCCGGGTTACCGAGCAGGCGCGTAAGGACCGTCGCCACTTCGTCATCCTTGTAGGGGCGAATATCTGCAAACGAGTCGGTCAAACCGGCAATCTCATTGGTAGGGGGCGCCCACCTTAGCGAAAATCACTCCACTAGTCATCCAGCAGATAAGATCGCCTGGGCGGACGGTGACCGACACGACCCGCCTTCGATCAATGTTCCACGCCGACACCCGCATGCACCACTCTTGTTACCTATCAGCACATTAAACATCGTTAACACTCGTGTTAACAAAAACGCCCTTATCATATTATTAATAATTAAAACAATAGCTTAAGAATTTATCCCCGCTCACCCTGTTCTGTAATGTTACTTTATTACCCGAAAATTACGAATTAGTAACTCCAATAACACGTGCAGCCCTTTATACTCTGCCGCTTCGCACTCCAGACAGCACGGGGGCGCAGACAATCCGAGACCTAATGAGGTAACACCATGAAATTCCTAAAATTTGCCGCTGCCACAGCACTCATCGCCGCGTCTGCCACCACACTGGCAGCCCGCCCTACCAGCATCGTTTTTAACTCCAATTCTGCTGACAGCGAAGGCAACGCCTACGCCAAGTACATCGTGAAATGCTCGAACGGCAAGGAGGCTGAGTTGACTGCATGGAATAACCGCAAGAAGTGGTGCGTCGGCGACGCGTCCAGCGACATCTGTGAAAAGAAACAGATCAAAGCCGCCAAGGGCGCCTGCAAGGCGCGCTAGCACCGCATCATCCCGGGACGCGGCGATGCCGCGCCCCGGCTCTTCACCCTGGCCGACATTCCGCTTGATCCGGCGGGCTTTCGCCCCCTCGCATCAATCGAGATAGCGCTCTCTCAGCCGCTCGATATCCTCCAAACCCACGTCCAGGGCGTCCCCCAGATATGCCTCTACATTGGGGTAGTTGCGCTCGATAACCTCTAGCGCGCGGGAGAGATAGTCCTCGTGGACCTCGAGCATAGGCAGTACCGATGCGGCATCCATCTGTTCCATCTGATACTTCTGACGCAATCGATCCACCTCTTTCTGAGGGTGGAAATAGCGCCGGGTGAGCATGTAGTCCTGCATCACCTGCTCCTGTGACACGCCCAATGCCAGCAAAATAATAGCGGCGGCAAACCCGGTGCGGTCTTTCCCTGCGGCGCAATGCACAAGGATGCGTGCATCCTCAATGTCGAGAAGCTCACGAAACATACGTCCATACGTCTCCGTCTGCTGCTCGGCAAAATCGCGATTGATCTCTACCATAAAATCAAACATAGCCCGGGGGTCACCGCTGCCGGTGTAATCTGCCTCCTCGAAAAACCGCGCATTGCTGCCGGGGATAATGGGGAGGCTGGCAATCCTCGGCGGATTCTGCGGCGGCAGGCGACTGGGATCACCCGCCTGCTCCTCCTCCCTGCGAAAATCGCAGACAAGATCTATTTCGAGATTGGCCAGCAAGGCGAGGTCCTGGTCACTGAGACTGGACAACTGCCCGGAGCGGAACAGGTAGCCCCATTTTACCCGGCGTCCGTCGGCAGCAGCATAGCCACCGAAATCCCGGAAGTTTGGCGTGCCCTGCATGCCGAGTTTACGCTCGGAGGCCAGCACCTGATTGCCGTGCTCATCCGACACGCGGAAATAGTGCCTGGAGAAGGGGTCCAGACCAGAAAATGAGACGCGGCAGCTGCTACTATCGTAGTTATCACTTACTTCACCCGAGGGGTCTAGCAATTCGACGACAACCCGGGTATCCGGGTCAGTGGCCTGCCACTCGACGTGGTGCTGGCCATCGGCTTCACGCCATATATGCACGGCATTGGTATTCAACATGGGCTCAGGTTACCGCAGAGTTTAAAGTAGCTAGAGGTTTACTCGCCAGACGGGGGAACGCCGGGGGCAATGTCCCCCTTGTATTCGAACACGGCTCGCAGCAGCGTTTTGATCAGGTTCAACTGGTTGTCCAGCGCCTCGTCACTGAAGGGATCTTGACCCAGCAAATCCCGGTACATGGGCGCCATGGTCACATAGGACATCACCAGATTGTTAAAAGCCATTACCGCCCAGGGCTGCAGTCCCGAGCTTTCGATGAGCGTGTTCTCCGCCCCCTCTATCTGAGTCGCCGGGCGGAACATAGGGCTGAACAACCGGTCAATCAATGCGTTGGTGTGAGGGCCACCAGACAGCGCTGCATGCTGCAACAGGCGCGCCAGATTTGGGTTGGCGTGGTGCTGCCTCACAATAGTCTCCAGCCAGTAGAATACCCGCTCACGCGTCACCGGGCCACTGTCAAGCTCCGACAGCGGTGCAGAAAACTCTGTCAGCAAACGCTCCAGAACCGCCTCGTACAGGGCTTCCTTGTTTTTGAAGTGGTTGTAGAGGCTTGGGGACCGGATACCCACCCTGTCGGCCACATCTCCCAGTGAGGTAGCGCTGTAACCCTTTTCCGCAAAGAGATCTTCCGCCGCATCAAGTATGCGCTGCGCTGTGCTCGGCGCCGGAGTGGCCGCTGCCGCCTGATTATCCATAAAGATAGGTTACCTTCAAAAAAGGGCCGTAATTGACTAACAATCGTTAGTATAACGCAGCACGCGGCGGCGGAGCCAGCAACGGGGCAGTTGACAAGTATCAGGCCAATGTGAATAATCGCGCCTCCTGACTTTTCGACCCTGTAGAGGTAGTGTCCCGTGGCAAATTCACCCCAAGCGAGAAAACGCGCCAGACAAGCAGAAAAACGCCGCGCGCACAACGCCAGCCTGCGCTCTGTCGTTCGCACTGTGATCAAAAAAGTACAGACCGCGGTGCAGAGCGGTGACACGGAAGCCGCCAAAGGGGCTTACTCAGAGGCTGTTCCCGTCATCGACCGCATGGCAGACAAGGGCATCATTCACAAGAACAAGGCCGCAAGGCACAAAAGTCGCCTTAACGCGCAGGTGAAAGCACTATCCGCGTGACAAACTGCCAGACACAAAAAAGCCGGCTATTGCCGGCTTTTTTGTGTCCTCCAGGTCCGTATTCAATGCCAGCCTGACTGGTGGCGAGCGCTCATGTTAAGCCGCTGTACTCGCCTTGGCGGCCTCAGCCTCCTCATGCTTGCGATGAAATTCTTCCAACATACTCTGCTCATGGGACTGCGCCTCATCCGTATCCAGGGGGCGCTCCAAAGCAGACCAGTCGATATCGCCGTCAGTGGACAGATTTTCATATTCCAGAATGCCTAACTCTTCAAACTTGGGACGTATGCCATCAGTTAACAACCCGATGCGATTGAGGTTGGGAATCACGCGCTGAAACAGCAGATTACGGAAAGTTGACATGACAAAGCCATCCAATACTTTCTTACGCGCCTCCTCCACATCCCAACCAAAGTGTCGAAAGACATCAGTGGCGATCAGCCGCTCGCGACTGATGGCGCAGGCCTCATAGGCAAACAGGGCGCGCTCTTCCCGCTCCTCGTCTGTCAACGTCTGCACGAATTCCTCAAGATAATTCACACCGAAAGTGACGTGACGTGCCTCATCCCTGGTCACGAGGTATACGATATCCTTGAGAATCGGATCCGGGGTGGTTTCGCGAGCGGTCGCAAAGGCGGACAACGCCAGTCCTTCAATCACAATTTGCATGCCAATAAACTTCATGTCCCAGCGCTCATCGGTCAATATTTTGTCGATGATGCTCTTGAGGTGCGTATTGATCGGGTACATCAGCCCTATACGCTTTTGCAGATATTTATTGAACACTTCGACGTGGCGAGCCTCGTCAAACGTTTGCGAGGCCGCGTAAAGCTTGGCGTTGAAGGTGGGGGCGCAGGAGCATAACTGTGATGCTACCAAAAGGGCACCCTGCTCACCGTGCAAAAATTGGGACAGGCTCCAGGCATTCATGTGCAGCCAGAATTCCTTTCGTGTGGCCTCGTCCATCGCGAGATACGGTTCATAGTCGCTGAGGTTCATCAGCTCGGCGCCATCTTCCTCATCAGGCCAGGGGCGGTCCCAATCAATATCCATCTCAGGGTCCCAGTTGAGCTGCTTGCCCAGGTCGTAAAGTTTCTTGATGCGATCATCCTGAAGCGTGTAATCCCAATTGTAGGAGCCGGTCAGCGGTGTCTGAAAGATCTCCGCTACGTGATCCACATTGGCCGCTGTTAGGACTTCCTCCAGGTCTGGATTTTCACGGGGGTAATCTGCCCCAGCGAACTTCTGAATCATACGTGGCGTCTTTTCGCTCCAATCAATCTGCATAATGTCACTCCCTTAAATCATGTCTGCCTCAACTATGCGCGATCAGATTCCAAATCGGCAGGGTAAAGTCTTGTCAACTTACAGTCATTTATGGCCAAATGGCGCTATGCCCAATAACAGCACACCCGCGCAGTACGCACTCATCCTGATCGACATGCTTGAGGGAGAGGGCTGCGCCCGTGAAAACCTCCTGGCGGGCACATCCCTCGCACTGGCCGGCATCGACAGCATGGGCGCCCGGGTTGATGACCAAGACTTCTGGACTCTGGTAACCAACGCGCGCGCTCTCACTGGCGACCCCACTCTGGGGCTGAAGCTGGGCCTGCGATTGCACTTGAGTGCGCACGCAGTGCTGGGGCAGGCCTTCATGACATGCCGCGACCTCGGACAAGTCATGGGGCTATTGCTCAAGTACTATCACCTACTGGCCTCTAATCTCGAAATGAAATTCAGCGAGGAGGGAGACACCTGCATACTCAGCATCCTCAGCACCCCGGGCGAGACCGAGGCAGACTTCACGTTCGGCTTTGAACTGCTCTACGGGGCCTTTATCAATACACTGCGGGGCATGCTCAATGATCCAGAACTGGCTGTCCGGATGGAGCTGCCCTACCCGGCACCTGAGCACTCCGGGCGTTATCTCGAGGTACTGGGCGATGACATACACTTCGACGCGCCGCAGGGGCGGATTCTGTTCCATCGAGACTGGCTGGATACTCCGCTGCCCTTGTCAAATCCCCCACTGCGCCAACTCTATGAGGCGGAGTGCGCGCGCCTGCTGGCAGATCTGGAGGGGGAAGATTCTGTCGCGGAGCAGACGCTCCGGCTGTTGCGCAAGCTGGAGGGTCAGTATCCGCAAATGCCACAAATAGCGGCCATGCTGAATGTCAGTCCGCGCACTTACCGTCGCAGGCTGGATGAGGAGGAGCAATCATTCCAGAAACTGCTGGATCAGGTTCGCGCAGAGCATGCGACGCACTACCTGCAAAATACGCGACTCCCATTG
>CAJQQW010000425.1 GCA_905480565.1 uncultured Halioglobus sp.
GGCGTGACGCTGCTGGTCGCACCTTTCATGGTGAACGACCAATGCATGAAAACCGAGTATCCCATTCTTCTGCTCGCGACCGTGATAGTGGGCCTTTTAATCATTGACTTCGAATTATCGCCCGGTGACGGCTGGCTGATGATTTTTATGTTGTTCTGCATCATGGGTTTCCTCCTGCGCAAACAATACAAGAATGGCAACCTGCGGGAAGAGGCCGAGGATGAGACGGAAACAGTCCTGACCCCGAAAAAAGCCTGGCTAAATTTTTCCCTGGGCCTGGCACTGCTGGTTACCAGTTCCAAGGTTCTAGTGGCAGGCGCCGTGCTCGCCGCTGAGGCGCTGGGCGTCTCGGAACTCGTCATTGGCCTGACCATCGTCGCCATTGGCACCAGCCTGCCTGAACTCGCCGCCACCATCGCCAGCTCAATGCGCGGCCATACCGAAATTGCGCTGGGCAACATCATCGGATCCAACCTGTTCAACCTGCTGGCAGTCATGGCAATTCCGGGTATCGTGGCAACGCGCAGTCTTGATCCGTCGGTCATCACCCGGGATTACTTCACTATGACCTTGCTGACCCTGTTTTTGGGTATCGCGATCTTTATCAGCCGCAGGCGACAGAAGTCCTCCCCCGGTCATTCATATTTAGGGCGCATACTGGGCACGCTGTTAGTCTCTTTCTATGCCCTGTATTATTACTCCATACACGTCACCACGTAGCGTTGGAACACTTTATGTCGGAGCAGAGCTCCATTAACTACACAGATTCCGCCCGCCGCACGATTCGCCTCGAGGCGGCTGCCGTGTCGCAACTCGAGGAACGAATCGGGCAAGACTTTGATCGCGCCTGTGAGTTACTGCTTGAGACGCGTGGGCGGATTATCGTCACTGGCATGGGAAAATCCGGGCATATCGCGCGGAAAATAGCCGCCACACTGGCCAGCACAGGCTCGCCTGCGTTTTTTGTCCACCCCGGTGAGGCCAGTCATGGCGACATGGGCATGATCACCCCCGAGGATGCCGTCATCGCACTCTCCAACAGCGGCTCGGTTCCAGAGGTGATGACCCTGATGCCCCTCATGCAGCGTATGGGCATTCCGCTGATCAGCATGACTGGCAACCCCGCATCACCACTGGCGCAGGCTTCTGCGGTGCACCTGAATACCGGCGTAGAAACCGAGGCCTGCCCGCTTGACCTCGCGCCCACTTCCAGCACTACCACTGCACTGGTTATGGGCGATGCGCTGGCCATTGCCCTGTTGGAAGCCCGCGGCTTTACCGCTGACGATTTTGCCTTTTCGCACCCTGGCGGAACACTCGGCCGCAAGCTGCTGCTGAAGGTCGAGGATGTGATGAAGTCCGGAGATGATATCCCGGTTGTTTACGAACACGTGCTCCTGTCTGAAGCCCTGCTGGAAATCAGCACCAAGGGGATGGGCATGACAACGGTCGCTGACGCCCGTGGGAAGCTCATGGGCGTATTCACCGACGGCGACCTGCGTCGCGCTATCGATGCTCGTACCGATATCAACGCGACCGCGATCGGCAAGCTGGTGAGCAGCGCAGCAAAAAGCGTTAGACGAGATATGCTGGCCGCTGCCGCCATGCGTATCATGGAAGAAAACGAGATCAGCGCCCTCGTTGTTCTTGACGAAAATGAGGCAGCAACCGGCGTGGTGCACCTGAAGGACCTGCTGCACGCGGGCATTGTCTGACGCGGTAGCAGATCGGATGCCCTCTCCCGAAAGCCGCGCCGCAACCATTCAGCTGTTGGTAATGGATGTGGACGGCGTATTGACCGATGGACAGATTTATTACGGGGAAACGGGAGAAGAGCTCAAAGCCTTTGGCATTAAAGATGGCCTGGGGATAAAACTCTTACACAACGCAGGGGTCAAACCCGCTATCATCACCGGCCGTCGCTCACAACGCGTCGAGAGACGGACGCACGAACTGGGTATTGAGACCGTTATTCAGGGGCGGGATGACAAGTTGCAGGCGTTGCAGGAAGTATGTGAAGCGCAGCACATTGATCTCGCGCAGTGCGCTTACATGGGCGACGACCTGCCGGACCCCGGCGCGCTGTGCGCAGCAGGACTCGGCATGGCGGTAGCCGATGCCAGTGCACCCGTGTGCGAAGCAGCAGACTGGACCAGCACCGCCGCGGGCGGTCGCGGCGCAGTTCGAGAGGCTTGCGAATTTATTCTGGCGGCAAGAGGTGACTGGCCGTCGTTACTATCAGAGTTCAATTCATGAAGGCAGTGAACAAAAAGACACCATTGCACGTGCTGCAATACGGGCGACATCAGCGCATCGCATTAGGGTGTGCCGTGGCAACACTCCTGGCGCCGCTGCTTCTCATCACCCCGAGCGCGGTGGCACTGCCGGACGACAGGGAACAGCCGATACACATCACAGCGGACAAGGCACTCCGCGATGAGGTAGAGGGGGTCACGGTCTACAGCGGCAGTGTTCACCTCGTACAGGGCAGCATGGAGCTCGATGCTGACAAGCTCACGATTTATCATACGACCGATACGGCCGATAAAATTATTGCCGAAGGCCAGCCTGCAAAAATGCGGCAACGGCCGGAGATCGATAAGGCTATCGTCCATGCGCATGGGCGCATTATCACCTATTACAAAAGCGAGGATCGCGTGAACCTGCAAACGGAGGCACGCATCGAACAGGAAGGTGCCGTGGTTGAAGGTGATGCAATCGACTACTTCATTACCAAGCAGGTAATCACCGCAGAATCTGATAAGGCCAACCAGAATGAGCGTGTCGTGGTGGTTATCCCCCCCAGTGTGCAACCGGGCGCTGAAGATGACAGTGCGTCTGCGCCCACTGGCATCACAGAGTCAGAATCCACGTTAAATGTCGAGGCATCCGCCACGAATGAGCTCGCAATAGAGGCTACAGCGAAAGCGCAGACAGCGCCCGGCGTTGCGGCGAATGCACCCGTCGTGAACGCAGCCGGCAATAACCAGCGGGAAGATACAGCCAGTGGCTCAACTCAAGGCGAGTAATCTGGCAAAGAGCTACCGGGGTCGAGATGTTATCCACGATGTCTCGCTGGAGGTCGATAGTGGCCAGATCGTCGGCCTGCTGGGTCCCAATGGCGCGGGGAAAACGACTTGCTTCTACATGATCATCGGCATCATACCGGCCGACAAGGGCAGTATCACCGTGAACGGCGCCGATATCACTGGCCTGAACATGCACCAGCGCGCTCGTCGCGGCATTGGTTACCTGCCGCAGGAGGCGTCGATTTTTCGCAAGTTGACGGTGGGCGACAACATCCTCGCCATCCTGCAGACCCGGCGCGACCTCAACAAAAAGCAACGCCTCGACCGTCGGGATCAACTACTGGAAGAGTTTAATGTGCAGCATCTGCGCGACAGCCTAGGCCAGGCCCTGTCGGGCGGGGAAAGGCGGCGTATTGAGATCGCCCGAGCGCTGGCCACCGAGCCTGACTTCATGATGCTCGACGAGCCTTTTGCCGGCGTCGACCCGATTTCCGTCAGCGACATCAAACAAATCATTCATCATCTGCGCGCGCGGGGCATCGGCATCCTGATCACAGACCACAATGTCCGCGATACTCTGGATATCTGTGAGAAAGCCTATATCGCCGGCGAGGGTAGAATCATCGCATCGGGCACCGCCCAGGACGTCCTCGATAATGAGCACGTGCGGCAAATTTACCTGGGTGACCAGTTCCAGATGTAACCGCCGCAGAGGGCCGCAAAGCCCTCGGGCAATGCTCGCAATTGCATAGCGCCTCACAAATCCGGGCACTATTCCCTTGGCTTACAGTTACACCTAGCAAAATTCACGCCACAATTGTTGCAAGCGCTAGCCAGCGGGGGCTACACTTCACCGTCATACTGACTGCACGACACTATTGCCAGCAGGAGATATGCGACAAGCGGGCTTTTCATGAAGCAATCACTACAGCTCAAAATGGGCCAGCAGCTGACGATGACGCCGCAGCTGCAGCAGGCTATTCGACTACTGCAGCTGTCCACGCTGGACCTACAACACGAGATACAGGAGGCACTGGACAGCAATCCTCTCCTGGATCTTTCAGAGGATGACGGCAGCGATGCCGCCGCACAGCTCGACAGTGCGGAGCAGCCTGTCGACAGCGACGCGTTGGATGTGCCGCTACATACTCTGGAGCCGGATGGCACTGACAATTCTGAGAAAGAGGGCCTCGAAGAGACCCCCGAATGGAGTCTGACTGAACAAACCGACGCCGGTACTCTACCCGAGGATCTGCCGGTGGACGCACAGTGGGACGACCTACTGCCTTCCGCCTCGGCCTCAGCACCTCCGCCAGATGAAGGCTTTGACGATGACGTGACAGGCCGCAATACACCCAGCGAATCACTCCGTGAAAAACTGCTGTGGCAACTCGGCCTGACTCGCCTTTCCGACACCGACAGGCTCATTGCCCTGGCAATTATCGATGATACGGACGCCAACGGACGTTTGCTGAGCAGCGTCGAGTCGATTCACGAGTCGCTATCACAAGACCTTGAAATTGAGGAAGACGAAGTGGTCGCCGTGCTGCATCGTCTGCAGCAATTCGAACCCGCCGGCATGTGCGCCAGAGACTTACAGGAATGCCTGCAGATTCAACTGGATCAGCTGCCCCCAGATACCGTATGGCTGAAGCAAGCAAAGCTGGTCATCAGCCGCTACCTGCCCCAGCTGAGCACCAGTGATTTTGCACAGATTCTGCGGCGCACCCGCCTCAAGGAACACGAGCTGAAAGCTGTCATGGCCCTCATCCAGTCACTCGACCCAAACCCGGGGCTCACCGCCGTGCCGGAAGAGGTTGAGTATGTCGTACCCGATGTTTTTGTCAGCAAGAATGGTGGCCGCTGGGTAGTCGAATTGAACGCCGATATTGCCCCAAAATTGCGTATCAACCGTGATTATGCGAGCCTCATTAAGCGTGCAGACAACAGCGCTGACAATACCTACTTACGCGATAACCTGCAGGAGGCACGTTGGTTTCTGAAGAGCCTCAACAGCCGTAACGAGACCCTGATGAAAGTTTCCAGCAAAATTGTAGAACACCAGCGCAACTTTCTCGAATACGGCACCGAAGCTATGAAACCCCTGATTCTGCAAGACATCGCAGAGGCCGTGGATATGCATGAATCTACGGTGTCCCGGGCCACGACCAATAAATACATGCATACACCTCGTGGTATTTTCGAACTAAAATATTTTTTCTCCAGCCATGTAGCAACAACGGCTGGCGGAGAGTGCTCCTCTACGGCAATACGGGCACTGATCAAAAAACTGGTGGCAGCGGAGAATCCCAAGCGCCCCCTGAGCGACAACAAGATCACCTTGCTCCTGCAGGAACAGGGCATTGAGGTTGCGAGACGCACCATTGCCAAGTACAGGGACACACTGTTCATCCCTCCGTCCAACGAGCGAAAAAGGTT
>CAJQQW010000426.1 GCA_905480565.1 uncultured Halioglobus sp.
GGAAACTGCTGTTGAAGCGGTGGGTGAAAACCTCTACCGAGGTGAATTATGTGAGGGCTGGCGCGTCGGTGAGGTGCCCAACGGGGGCTATGTCATGGCAATCGCCGGGCGAGCCCTGCGGGCAGCGTTGCCGCACCCTGATCCATTGACCGTCAGCGCGTTTTACCTCGCGCCGACTGCGCTTGGTCCTATCAATTGTCAGGTCGAGATGCTGGGAGGAGGGCGCGGCACAAGCTTTGCCGACGTCAAAATGTTCCAGAACGAGCAACTGAAAGTAAAAATTACGGCCGCGTACACCGATTTTGACAAATTGAAGGGAGAAAACTGGTCTTCCACAGAGCGGCCTCACTATCCTCCGTGGGACGAGTGTCCGCCATCGCGAGACAAGGGCGTCGAATTCCGGCAGCGAGCAGAAATCCGTCTGGTGTCTGGACAGGAGGTATTCAGCGAACGCAGAGGCGATGGCAGTGGCGAATTCAGTGGTTGGATGGCCCATCGTGACGGCACCGATCCAGATATCATTTCGTTACTGATGTTTGCCGATGCAGGTCCGCCGCCCGTGCTGACCGTGTTTGGACCCGTGGGCTGGGTGCCCACCGTTGAACTCACCGTGCAGGTACGTGCGCATCCTGCGCCGGGACCTATTCAGTTCCGCACGGTCTGCCACTATCTGACCAATGGCGTGGTAGAAGAGGATGGAGAGTACTGGGATAGTGACGGTCAACTGGTGGCCATCAGTCGGCAGACCGCGAAGTTCAGGTTGCAGGGAAGCTCGCTCAAGAAAAAAGGCTAATAATGCCGTTGGCATTTTTTCGCCGGCTGGCGCTGGCTATGCCTGTGGCACATTGTTCATCGGTAAAGGCCAAGGCGAACATCACTCTGGCACACTAGATCACCGACGCCCCAAGCTAGCGCGGTTGAATGCCTCGACGACAGCTATAGGCGTGCGGTAGCGCCTCATCTCTGGGCATGCGCGCTAGCGTTAGGCGTTATGTGCAGGCGCGAGGTTACTGGCCCGATGATGTATAGCCTGCGACAAAGCCACCGGGCCTGCGCGTGTCGGAGGCCCCCAGCAACCAGCCATCCTGCAGCATAATTGAGTTGGTGCGTCCGCTGGTTCGCGTTGAAATGTCCAGCGGGTGACCCATGTCAATGAGGAGCTTGATCGTGTCCGGGCTGAATCCTGTCTCCATGCGCAGTTCATCCGGCATCCACTGGTGGTGAATGCGTGGCTCTGCAGCAGCTGTCGCGATATTCATGTCAAATTCCATGGCGTTCAGAATCGTCTGCAGAACAGTAGTGATAATGACGCTTCCCCCGGGGCTGCCCGTGGCGATCCACGGTTGACCATCGCGAAAGACGAATGTGGGGCTCATGGAAGACAGCGGCCGCTTCCCCGGCTCAATGCGGTTGGCATCACCCTGTATCAGTCCAAACGCGTTAGCGGTGCCTGGAGCAGCGGCGAAATCGGCCATTTCGTTGTTCAGCAGCATGCCGGTATGTGGCACCGCAATGTGCGAGCCGAAGCTGAAGTTTAAGGTGTAGGTATTGCTGACCACGTTGCCAAAGCGATCTGCCACACTGTAGTGAGTGGTATCCGTGCTTTCTCTATTGATCAAGAGTCCGGGTGCGATCTGCGCCGATGGCGTGGCTGCCCCGGAGTCAATCCGCTCGCGTTGCAGTGCGGCGTAGTCCTTGTTTATCAGTTCAGTGACGGGTACATCGACAAAATCAGGATCTCCCAGATAGAGGCTGCGATCGGCGTAAGCCAGCTTCATGCTTTCCGACAGGTGGTGCAGGTAAGCAGCCGAGTTGTGTCCCATGGCTTGTAGATCATAACCCTCCAGCAGATTGAGCATTTGCAGGATATGCACGCCGCCAGAAGAGGGGGGTGGCGCCGACACGATCTCGAAGCCGCGGTAGGTGCCGCGCACGGGTGAACGCTCGACTACGCGGTAGTCTGCCAGGTCTTGCGCGGTGATCAGTCCGCCACCGGTCTCCATTGCTGTGGTGATGTAGTCGGCCACGGAGCCCCCGTAAAAGCCGTCGCGACCCTCTTTACTGATTGCTTCTAGAGTGCGCGCCAGATCGGGTTGGCGCCAACGCTCGCCGATATCGTAGAGGGTGCCGTCCTCTTGGAAAAAGATATCACGGGCCGCAGGGTTTGCGCGCAGGCGCTCGGCACTGGCAGAAATTTCAAAGTGCAGCCCGAACGATAGGTCGATACCCTCGCGGGCAAGCGCGATAGCGGGAGCCATTACCTCCTCGCGGCTGAGTAAGCCGTATTTTTCTTGCGCATACAGCAGGCCTGCGACGGTGCCGGGTACGCCCGCCGACTGCAGACTGAAAAATTCCCGTTGGCGATCGACATCGCCCGCGGAGTTGAGATACATAGTTTCGGTTGCGGCTAGTGGTGCTTTTTCGCGGTAGTCAATGAGTGTTTGCTGATTTTCATCCGCCAGGTGAATCAGCATAAATCCTCCGCCCGCAAGATTGCCGGCGCGGGGGTAAGTCACGGCCAGCGCAAAACCGGTGGCAACAGCAGCATCGATGGCATTGCCACCTCTGCTCAGGATGTCGACGCCGGCCTGAGCGGCCAGTTGCTCTGGGCCAACAACCATTCCGTCACGGGCTACTACCGGCAGGAAACGTTCGCTGTAGTTGATAATCGGAGCCGCCGATTCGGTAGCCACCGGAGTGATGGTGCGTGTCGATACACTTTCGTCTGCCGTATCGCTCGGACTCATAGCGGTACATGCGGCCAGAACGCTCGCAGCGAGCAGTGATGTCAGTCGTTTGCCAAGGTGGGTAGTCATGTCTCGTGATTCCGTTGAGCTGCCAGTGCCAGACTTTAACTGTTTTGATTTGCCGCGCATACTGTAATGCGGGGGCATGCAGAAGCTGCGTCAGCGCCCGTTTTTTCTCGTGTTAAATTTGCTGTTACAGGGCATCGCGTATGCATCCATTGGAAACAGAGCTGCAGGTCCGTTGGAATAAGATATTTCTTGCGCTAGCCAGCGGTGATGACGTGCCGCCCGCCACGCGTCTGCGTGCCGAGGGTATGATGGAGGCGGCAGTGCTGCTCGGTGTGGCGTCTCGTGATGCGCTGACCGAATCTATGGGCGAGTGCTATCGTAATGCCAGCGGGCAGCGTATTGCTGAAGATTTTGGTGCTGATTGGCAGTCGCTTTTCCCCTTCCCCCAGATCCCGGCGATGATGCAGCGGGCACCGGTTTTTCCCAGCACCAAAGATTAAGTGGTACACCCGGACGGGCTAGCGGGGGTCACGCCACATGAACCAGATCATCGGCCCGTTTTTGTCCACTACCTGCTGCGCCTTGATTTGAAAACCATGGCGCTGGTAGAGCGATACGTTGCGGTGATTAGAACACTCGAGGTAGGCCGGCATGCCGCGGTTATCGCAGATAGCCAACCCATCCTTGAGCAGGGCTGCGCCGATGCCCTGGCCCTGATCCTCGCCGCGGCAGCCGATAAACTGCAGATAGTAATGTGGCTCACCGGGGTAGTGCTTCTCGAAGACGCTGCCTTGTCGATACAGTCGCGACAGGGCTCTGAGCCCCCCTGTTTTGCCAACCAGCCTGATACCAAACCGCAGTAAGCCAAGGCGAGGGGCAACCTCCAGGCGTTCTTCAGGTGGCAGCCACAGTGCCGCCGCGCGCCCCCTGTTTGCCATGTGCACAATACCGCGCGGGAGGTACACTTCCTTCACCAGCAAGTAAAAAAAGTGCGGATAGAGTTCCGTTTTCGGAAAGACCCAGTTAAACAACGGGTCACTGGAAAAACTGTCGCTGAGTATGTCGACCAGAGTGCCCAGATCGGCGTCATCGGCGATTTGAATGATAGGTGGGTGTTCCATAGGGCCGGGCTTTGCCTCCGTTAGGCCTCAAGGCTACACTACTATCCGGGCAGCGTAACAGGCATTGACATTGGGATACGAGAAATTCCGAAGAGAATACACAGCAGGCGGCCTCGCCAGGACTATGCTGGACGATAGTCCTCTGAGGCAGTTTGAGTGCTGGCTGGAGCAGGCTGTGCAGGCTGGTCTGCAGGATCCGACCGCAATGGTCCTGGCGACTGTGGGTGAGAACGACACGCCGAGGCAGCGGATAGTGCTGCTCAAGGGGATGTCTCAGGGTGGTTTTGTATTTTACACCAACCTTGACAGCGACAAGGCGCGAGCGATGACGCAGCGTCCCGAGGTGTCTCTGCATTTCCCTTGGAACGTGCTTGATCGCCAGGTCATTATTGATGGTCATGCCGAGAAAATGACGGCGACCGAATCTGCGGCTTATTTCCTGACGCGCCCAAGAGAAAGTCAGGTCGCGGCCTGGGCATCTCGTCAAAGTAGACCTGTCAGTGCGCGAGCCGTTCTTGAGCAACAGTTCCTCAGTATTCGCGAGAAGTTTGCGCAAGGTGAGATTCCAATGCCGGATTTCTGGGGTGGGTACCGTGTGATTCCGCACCGCGTCGAGTTCTGGCAGGGACGTGAGCACCGCCTTCATGACCGTTTCGTGTACACCCTTGGCAGTAATGCCGACTGGCAGATTGAGCAATTGCAGCCCTAGCGGGGATTAACCGGTGTGCCTGGCCTGACGCTGATCAAAGTAGCGTGGTTCACTGTCAATGCCCAACAGGGTTCTTCGGATCATGTCGAGCCCTGCAGCGGCGATCATGGTTTGGAATAACGTTCGCTCGACCGGCCAGCACAGGTTGCGCGTGCGTAAATCTTGCGCTGTGCCCCAGGCGAGCCACACAGTTCCCACCGGCTTTTCTGGGGTGCCGCCCCCCGGGCCGGCTATACCGGAGACTGCGATCACGTAGTCCGCTTTGGCCCGTCGCAGAGCGCCCCAGGCCATTTCCCGAACGACTTCTTCGCTAACTGCTCCGCACTGCGCCAGCGTGTCTTCACTCACTCCCAGAACGGAATGTTTGATGCTGTTTGAATAGGTGACAAAACCCGCATGAAAACCGCTGGAAGAGCCGGGTACCTGCGTGAGGCTGGAGGCGATCAGTCCACCGGTACAAGACTCCGCTGTGCACAGCGTGGCGTTCCGCCCGTCGAGTAGTTGCAGCACGCGCTGCGCTAAAGTTGTGTCTCCCTCTCCAATAATGTGGTCACCAAACAGTTCACTCAGTTGTTGCCTGCATTTTTCCTGCGCGTGCGTGGCGGAGTCAGTATTGATGCTGAGCTTGATTTCCATCTGCGGCGAGCCGGCGCGAAAGCCCAGCTCAACGGCAGCGGGCCAGTCCGGGATAGCGTCGCTGATTATCTGCTGTGCAGTAGATTCTCCGAGACCAAAGGTCTGTAAGCGCAGCACGTTGCGTCTCGACGCAGAAGCTGTCTCCCCGGCGATGCTGGCAACAATAGGATCCAGCATCGCCTTGAGCTCCCCGGGTACTCCGGGTGTGCAGATGATGCGGCAACGGTCGATACTCAGCTCGAAGCCCACAGCGCTCCCGATAGGGTTATCAATAATGGCGCAACCCGCGGGGAGCATAGCCTGCTTTAGATTGGCCTCGTTCAGCTGCAGGTTGCGCCGGGCACACCATTGCTGCAAATGCGTCACTGCCTCCTGCCGTTCTTCGAGCGCCACTCCAGCGGCATTGGCGAGTATTTCAGCGGTGAGGTCGTCAATGGTCGGGCCGAGTCCACCATTGACGATAACCACATCTGCGCTTTTGGCCATGTCGACAAGCTCATCCGCGATCAACTGTGCATCGTCTCCCAGTGTGACCTTGCGATGGATGCCCATTCCCGCCTCTCCCAGTCGTTGAGCGATGACCGCAGAGTTGGAGTCGATAGTATCGCCACTCATAATTTCGTTGCCGGTGAGCAGTAGTTGGATTTCTGGCAGGCGGTCGATCATGCGGCTATCTCGCTAATGCAAAGAGCGCAGCATAGCGTCAATGCTTTTGCCAAGGCAAAGTGCTATCGTTTCAAGACAAGGAGTGGCCTGTTGTCCGATATCAAATATTGCCCTGAATGCTGTGGCCCGCTGATGCGCTCTGTGGTCGGTGGCGAAGTGCGTAACTATTTTTTCTGTCAGCGCTGTCAGGCACCGGTTTACGATTATCCCCGCGTAGTGGTGACAGCATTTATCTCCTGCGGAAAGCGGCTTTTATGGGTGCAGCGCGGTCACCCGCCGCAGCGCGGAAAATGGGCAATTCCAGGTGGTTTTCTTGAGCAGGACGAGACACTTGCGGAGGGCGCTGCCAGGGAACTTTGCGAAGAGGCCGGCGTAAGTTTGGCCCCCACTGAGCTGCAACTGTATATGGCGGGAAGTATCACGTTTATCAACCAGCTGTATGTTGGTTTTCGATCTGCGGTGGCGTCAGAGGAGTGTGAGCCTGGCGAAGAGTCCTTGGCCTGCCGTTTTTTTTCCAGGGATGAATGTCCCTGGGACGAGGTGGCTTACCCCCAGGTAAACGATTCCATTCGCCAGGCCTACGACGACCTGGAAAGTGGCTGCTTTGGTATCTGGGAAGCGGAAATGACGGAACAACGTTACGAGCTGCGGCCTGTTCGGACCAGGGGTCATGCGGGCGGCGTTGACTCCTGATGATTCCTGCTACCCCGCTAGCCACGCCCTTCGCGCCAGCCGAGGCGGTTTTTTACCACAGGGAACGGGATCTTTCGTGCGGGTCGCCTTGACCTCGCATACCTGCCTTGCGAGAGTGCCACATCAAAGGACATCAACGCTCAAAAATACGTCACAGGAGATCGCGCCATGGCGTCAAACATTAACCTGCCTCGCATTCTGCGTGTCGGCGCTGGAGCCAGCGCAGAGTTGGTCGCGACGCTGGCAGAACTTGGGCTCTCAAGGCCCTTATTGGTGACCGACCCCTTCATGCGAGAGTGTGGGTACAGCGATCGTATACAGTCGCCCCTGGCGGAGGCGGGAGTTGCCTGCGGCCTGTTCGGTGATTGTGTGCCCGACCCTACAACCGAGAGCGTATATGCGGCCCTCGAGGTGTGTCGCGCCGGTGATTACGATTGCGTCGTCGCTCTGGGCGGAGGCAGCTCTCTGGATACAGCCAAGGCGGTGGCGGTACTGGCGGTGCACGGCGGCGTTATGCGCGATTATAAGGTGCCTCATCAGGTGAATTCCGGCTTGCCTGTTATCGCCATTCCCACGACCGCCGGCACAGGGTCCGAGGCGACCCGTGTGGCGGTCATTACGGATACAGAGACGCAGGAAAAAATGCTGTGCATGGGGCTGGGGATGATGCCGGTCGCTGCCCTGGTCGATTTTGAGCTGACTCTGAGCATGCCTTACAGGCTGACTGCAGATACAGGTATCGATAGCTTCTGCCATGCGATGGAGGCCTTTGTCAGTCGCAAGTCGAACCCCTTCACCGACAGTGTCGCACTAACCGCTATGCGCACTATTTATCAAAATATTCAGACCGCTTGCGCCGAGCCGGACAACCGGCAGGCGCGCGAAGCCATGATGCTGGCGGCTACTCAGGGTGGTATTGCTTTTGCCAATGCCTCCGTGACCCTTATCCATGGCATGAGCCGCCCCATTGGCGCGTTGTTCCATGTGCCCCATGGACTGAGCAATGCAATGCTGCTGCCGGAGGTGACCGCGTGGTCTGTTGGCGCTGCGGCGCAACGCTATGCGGAATGTGCGCGCTACATCGGCGTTGCGGAAGCATCGAACGCCGATGCACTTGCCTGCGAGAAATTGGTTGACGCACTGCGGGCATTGACAATGGATTTGCAGGTGCCCGGGCCTGCCACGTGGGGCATCTCTGAGCGGGAGTGGTTTGACTCGCTTACGCTGATGGCGACGCAGGCACTGGACTCGGGCTCTCCGGCGAACAACCCGCGGATTCCCGACACGGGAGAAATTATCAGCCTGTATGAGCGTATCTGGTAGAGTCCGCAATATTGTGACAGGGCATATCCATATACTCTGCGGTTATTGGTAACTATGTTTTTGATTCTATAAAGTCCGTCCCACGAAAATGGGAACTAGGGTGGTGTCATCCGCCGTGGACTTGGATATTGACAACCTGAATAAAACCTTGCGCGATGCCAGTGCCGGGGACATTGTGTCCTGGGCGCTGGGTTTGCAACAGCCTACGATTGCGACCACCAGCATGGGGCGCAATGCTGCGGCCATGTTGCACCTCGTGGGACAGGTCGATGCGACAGTGCCGACCATCTGGGTCGATACCGGCTACAACCTGCGCGATACCTACGTGGTGGCAGATAGGCTGATCCGCGGTCTCGATGTGAATATCCATGTTTACTCACCAGAGATGACCTCGGAGCGCCGCAACGCATTAACGGGCGGGATTCCCACGGTAGATGAGGAAGAGCGGCATCAGGAGTTTACCCGACAGGTGAAGCTGGAGCCGTTTGAGCGAGCGCTGAGTGACTTTCAGCCGCAAATCTGGCTGACCGGTATTCGTCGCGAGGAGACAGAGCACCGCAAAACTCTGGATATCGTTTCCAGAGATGCGCGGGGAATTATCAAGGTAGCACCCATTTTTTATTGGTCCGAGGAGGATGTTGAAGCCTATATGGAGCGCTTCGAACTACCCACCTGCAAGCATTATTTCGACCCCACCAAGGTGCACGACGGTCGTGAGTGCGGTATGCATACGGCAGCCTGAGTGGCTTAACCCATTACAGCGGCAACAGCGATGGCTATTGTTACCGTTGCAGCGATAAAACAACCGACTACCATGCCCGGGCGCTACGTGATGCGTTGATCTTCAATGTCGTGGTGGTGCCCTAGGTGTTGCGACATGAGCCTTTTCACACTGGTTTTTATAAACGGCATTGGCACTGGTTCTTGTTTTTTGAGTCTTCGCATTGATCCAGGTCAAGTGGCAGGGAAATTGACTCGAATATAGGCGCGCCGCTGCATTTTACCTGTCAATTTTGAGAAAAAATCGGCGGCCAGCATTTGCAAGCCGTATTTGCGGCGCAAGGCGTCGAGCGCTGTTTTCTGATCTGCAGGTGAGCTGAGCAGGCAGGCTTCGGCTTCGATCCATTCGCCGATGACGGTGCCAGTGACCGTGCAGGGCGCGACGCGAGCGTCTGGAAAGTTGCGCAGTCGTTTCACTTTTCCCGCGTTGCCGGCGGAAAAGAGGTAAATACTATCGCCGTCGGGTGCGAACCATACTGGGGTAGATACCCAATCACCACTGCGTTTGCGGGTCGAAAAACTACAGTAGGTGTTTTCCTGCAGTGCTGATGATCCGTTTTTCGTCATAGTGACCTCGTTATCTCTGCGCCCCTTTGGTGCCATCTGCATTAAATCGACAACGCTCGCAGAGCACAATAGTTGCGCCCCGCAGGCTTCAAAAATAAACCGTTGTACGAACCCGTGCTCGAGTTCGGCAGTGTCACCCGGTTACACCGGAGACTTATGTCTGGAAGCCTGCGAGCGCATTGGGTAACCTACTGCCCATTCCATTCTTGAACGGTAAGTCCCACCAGATGTCTGATATCCATACAGTTGCGGTTCTTCTCAGTGCCAAACCTCCTGTTAGTGGCAGGGTAACGGTCAGGGGTTGGTTGCGCAGCAAGCGCGATTCCAAGGCAGGTATTTCTTTCCTCGCGGTCCATGATGGTTCCTCCTTTCACGCGGTACAGGCGGTTGTGCCCAACACGCTGGCGAACTATGAATCCGAGGTGCTGGCGCTGACCACCGGCTGCGCCGTCATAGTCTCGGGGGAGCTTGTCCCGTCGCAGGGCAAGGGGCAGAGTGTCGAAATTCAGGCGAGCTCGGTGGAGGTGGTAGGTGTGGTAGATGACCCCGAGACCTATCCCATCGCCAAGAAGCGGCATACGTTTGAGTACCTGCGTTCTCAGGCACATCTGCGCCCTCGCACGAATACCTTCGGTGCAATTTCGCGGGTGCGCAGCACGATGGCGAATGCGATTCATAACTTCTTTCACAATGATGGCTTCCAATGGGTAAATACACCCATCATCACTGGAAGTGACTGCGAGGGTGCTGGAGAACTGTTTCGGGTGAGCACTCTGGATTTAACGAATCTGCCCCTTACTCCGCAGGGAGCGGTTGATTACACGCAGGATTTTTTTTCGGGTGAGTCTTTCCTCACTGTATCGGGCCAATTGGAATTGGAGTCATACTGTCTTGCCATGAGCAAGGTATATACCTTTGGACCTACTTTTCGCGCCGAGAATTCACATACCAGCCGCCACCTTGCTGAGTTCTGGATGGTGGAGCCGGAAGTGGCTTTCGCGGATCTGGACGAGAATGCCCGCTTGGCTGAGCAATTGCTGAAATATGTTATTGGCGCAGTGCTCGATACGCGTGAGGATGATATGGCGTTTTTTCAACAACACATCGATGAGGGCCTCATACCACGCCTGCGCGGTGTGCTGGATAGTCCGTTTGAGCGTATGGACTACAGTGAGGCTATTGAGGTGCTGAAAAGCAGCGATGAGACGTTTGAATTTCCGGTGGAGTGGGGTCTGGATCTGGCATCCGAGCATGAGAGATACCTGACGGAAAAATACATCGGCCGTCCACTGGTGGTAGTCAATTACCCCGCCGAGATCAAGGCGTTTTATATGCGGCTAAACGATGACGGCAGGACCGTTGCTGCCATGGATGTGTTGGCTCCGGGCATGGGTGAAATTATTGGTGGCAGTCAGCGAGAAGAACGGCTGGATGTTTTGGACGCACGTATGGACGAGCCACTGCATGAGGAATTGTGGTGGTATCGGGATCTGCGTCGCTATGGAACAGTACCGCATGCAGGATTTGGCCTGGGTTTCGAGCGACTGCTGAACTACGTGACCGGTATGGAAAATGTGCGAGACGCCATACCTTTCCCGCGAACTCCGGGCCATAGCGTCTTCTGATAGCCCGGTGAGCGGTGTCAATCGATTGCCCCATATTGGGTGTATTCGGCGTTTTCCTGCGATATCTGTGTAAAATTCCCCAAAATGAGGGGTGGGGCCGCGCAGGGGTCGTC
>CAJQQW010000427.1 GCA_905480565.1 uncultured Halioglobus sp.
GTTTGGCAATCAGCGCGTAAAACCTCATGGCTGTTTTGATCCAGTTTATTCAGAATAAAATTTCGCCGTAACCAGTCGAGATAGGTATTGGAAAGATCCACACTGACGGTGCTGCGCGCCTGACCCAACGCAGCGTGCACCGTCGCACTGCCGGTATAACAAAACAAGTTCAGGAAATCTTTTCCTGCTGCCTCCTGCGCAACCCGCAAGCGCAAGGGCCGATGATCAAGAAACAATCCCGTATCAAGATAATCGTGCAAGTTTACTAGCAAACTTGCCCGACCTTCATGAACCGTAATGAAATCGCGACGGTCGTCTCGCTTGGTATACTGCTCAGCACCGCGCTGTCGGCTGCGCTCTTTATAGACAATATTCGCGGCATCCATGCCCAGTACTTCGGGCAACGCACTTCGCACATCAGCCAGCCGCTGCCGAGCGAGCTCTCCCGAGACCGATGGGGGCGCCTTGTACTCTGCTACATGTGCGTATGCACCGTAGATATCGACGGCGACCGCATATTCGGGAATATCGGCATCGTATAAACGATAACACTCCACCTGCTCTCGCTTGAGCCAAGACGCTAAGCGCTTGCGGTTCTTTCGCACACGATTGGCAAACATGATCGCCCCATCGGTTGGCGCAGCAGTCTCAGAGTCTTTGCCCACAATTTTTGGCGGTGGACGGATCTCATTGTTGCTGAGATTGAACAGCAGCAATGTGGTTGGAATTGCTCCGTTAAACAAGGCATAACGCTTGTGGCTCCGCAGACCAGTCGCCTTACCCAATTCAAGATCAGAGGTAAAGACGGCCGCATGCCAACCGGCAAACTCCGCTATCATTGCCTGACCCAACTGCAAGTAAAGTTCACCAAGGCGCCTCTTCTCTCCGATACGCTCGCCATAGGGCGGGTTGCACACCAACAGGCCAACAGGCAAGGGAACATGGCTCGGTTTGCGTAACTTGGACACGGGCTTGCAACTTACCCGGATAGTTTTTTCCAACCCCATACTGGCGATACAAGCCTGAGCCTGACGAACCACGGCGGGATCCCAGTCGTACCCGCGTATCTCTGGCAGGATAGCCGCCCTGCCTCGCTCCGCCCTGCCACGGGCGTCGGTAAGTATCGCCTGCCATTGAATACTGTTATGCAAAGTCAGGTGCTCAAAACCAAACCCGGGCCGATCGAGGGCAGGGGCGATATCAGCCGCTATCATGGCCCCCTCCAACAGCAGAGTGCCCACGCCGCACATGGGATCGACCAAGGCCCCACCCTGCGCGGCAATCCCGGGCCAATTTGCCCTCAATAAGATGGCGGCCGCAAGATTCTCCTTCAGGGGAGCAGCCCCTGCGCGCGTGCGATAACCCCTGCGGTGCAGACTGCCACCGGACAAATCGATGGACACATGAGCGGTATTTCTCAGCAAGCGCACGACCAAACGCACTTCAGGCTGGGCGAGATCTACGCCAGGGCGCTCCTGAGCGTCCGCGACAAACCAGTCAACAATAGCGTCCTTGGCGCGCTGCGCGCCAAAACGAGAGTGGCGAATACTGTCGTTCTGACCAGCGAAGTCAATGGCAAACCGCTTGTCTGCGGTAAATAGGCCGCCCCAGTCCAATGCTCGCATACCCTTGTAAAAAAGCCCTTCATCGGCGGCATTCAACTCCGCTAGCGGCAGCAGTATCCGATTAGCCAATCGCGACCAAAGACAGGCGCGATACATAACGGCTTGTGGGCCACTGAAATGCACCCCCGCTACTGTTTCGCGCGTGGTATCGGCACCCAGAGTTTTTAATTCATGCGCCAGCAGGGACTCCAGCCCTTTTGGGCAAGTGGCAAACCACGCGCTTTTTGCGTCTTTCACATCCAACAATGAGATGCCCCCCTGTCGTCTCTGGAAATCTTCGCCTGGAAGTTATTGGAAAGGCCCGCAGATCGGGCCAGTCATCGCTCAGCTTTGCGTCTTGCCGTCCTGCCGCTTGGTGGAGGTGGTCGCTTTTTTCTTCGCTCCAGAACCGCGACGAGATGTTGTTTTGGCACGCGAGCGGGGATTGCCCTTCTTTTTAGCGGGGGACTTGTTGACACGCGTGGTTGTGGATTTTGCCGCACGCTTCCCGCTGCTGGATTCCACGCGAGAAAGCGCGAGCAATGCCACCTGTTTCTCGTTATCCATCACTTCCAGCACCAGGTTACTGGAACTCTCCATGTAATGTATGTACCGATCGAACTCCTCGTCGCTCAGTTCCCTGATGACATCATGCTGTCGCATCAGATTGACGAAACGGCGCTCACGCTCATACTGCCGCGGCAGCGCCATGACGCCCCATTCCTCCAACGCCTTTTCCATGGCAGGGTTATACGTTCGCATGAATTTGACAAGGAAGGGAATAGGATCATGCCTTGCCAGCAGTGCCGCACTGCGCAGCATCAACTCTAGCGGCAACATTGTTTCGCCGCGCTCGACATCTTCCAGTAAAGACCGATCGGAAAGACCCAGGCTGTTCGCAAGATCCACGACCGACATACCGGCCGTCTCACGGGCATCCTGCAAAAAATGACCTGCGTCAGCCATAGCCTCCAGACGTTCGGGTTCGAACTTGCTAAGCAGCGTGTTACGCAACCAGGTCTCGCCAAACATCGCGGTCAATGTGGCTGTATTTCGCGCAAAATCTACCGTGCCGCCTGCAATCTGTTCACTGACTTTTATCAGTGAGTCCAGCAGCGTTTCCTTGTTGTTACCTTCTTCAGTCATAGTCGCAGGATAGCAGAGTTCAAAGGCTCGGCGTTAAGCCTGTCTCCAACGCAAATATCTGTTGCAGTATGTCTCGCCATTCACCGTACTGGTCTTCCAGCGTTCCGCTCAGTTTATAAACGGTGCCACTAATATCCAAGCTCGTAGGTAATACCTCGTTATTAAACCCCAAGGCCAGTTCGTCGAGATCCTGGGCATGAATCCTCGATAAGCGGTAGGTATTGTAGGCTTGCTCAAGAGCGGCAAAGGAGCCCGGTCGACCACGGCTCTCCCGAACGAGCACCCGGTTTTCAAAGTCATCAACAAACACCGCTTGTTCCGCACTGTACTGACGCCAGAGCAGATAGGCTGGCGCAATCGCATCGCTGAAATTGACGTATTGCTCATCCACGGTATCGATAAACCGGTATTCCTGCTCTCGCAAGCGAACAATTCGTTCAAGCATTGGGTCGCCGCGCGCGGGCAGTCTCTGCAGCGTGTAATCACCGGATTCGCCTAACGCAAGGTATTCATCAAATACTTCTGGAGCCAACGCCGAGGCGTAGCGTAGCAGCGCAATCTCACGGATTGTCGAGGTACGAGCCGCGCCCAGACGCTCTCTGGCCTGCAGTAAATCTGAGGCAATGTTCTCGTAGACCTTAATAAAGGGATCACTTCGCGGCGATCCGCTGTAATCAGCCGGCGTGGCTGAACCCTCATAAACCGCGTCCAGCCATATCACACCTGCCGCATCCTGAGCGAGAATCTGCAAGCTCAATTGCTGGCCGTCAGACTGCAGGATTTTGCCTGTCACCAATAACTCCGAGGAGTCCATCAATTCCGGCAGAACACGGACGGCACCCCAACCCTCCCGCTGCATCAACACATCCCGCAGAACGACAGGCATGTATTTCGCTTCAGATTTTCGAATCTCAGGAAAAATACCAAGCCTACTGCGAGCCGCTTTGTCAGTGGGAATTCCAGGGTCAAACACCAACAGGCCCACATCCAGAAAAGCTTCCTGAGCGTGAGCGCTCAACGGCCCCATAACCAGGCCCAAGACGAGGAAACGGCACACTGTGTGCGCTAGCGCGGACCCGTGGTACACACCCTTCCCCTCGTTAACGTCATTTCACAACGAAAATCTCTTTCACCAGGCAGGAACCGGTTATAAACGCGATTGATGGTAAAGGGCATCGACACCTGATCCGTTTTCACAGTGGTCGTCAATTGTAACCGGGATCTCGAGGCCCCTGTCGTCATCACATGCTGAATAGCGAGGCCACCCGGCAGCACAAGCCGGAACACTAGCTGGTGATCCCTCCAGCCACACAACTCGCTACCAAAGGGGGTTTCCAGCTGACGCAGAGAGTCATCATAAAATTCGCAGGTGAGATCGGAATCCTCCTCCCGCCGCACCCGAATAAAATCCGCACTCTGATCTATTTCCAGTAATGCAGTACGTGCAATCATATCCGTCAATCGCACCAGGCCCGATACAGATTCCCCATTGTTGTAGCCGTTTGCATTAATCACCAGACCACCCGCAGGCCCTTGCCCCGACTGCGAACGGCGCTCCGCTTGTTGACGCAGCTCTCTTACCAAAACATTAACGCGTTCCTGGGTATTGTCGCTCTGGCCATAATCGAGCTCCCAGTGGCCACTGAAGTCGGCTGCGTTGTCGCTTTTCGCCTGCAGCCCCGCCTGCTGTCGGGGCGCGTCGCTACATGCCGCTAAGCAAAGAGACAGAAACCACGCAATGAAGAAAAAAGACCGCACGTTATTCATCGCGTCGGGCGTGTACCCTAACGCTATCGGGTGGCGACTGAATGCACACAACACCTCGCAGCATACGGGTAAAAGCAAACATCTTTAGTCTTAACGATCCGGGCCTGCCGATTTCA
>CAJQQW010000428.1 GCA_905480565.1 uncultured Halioglobus sp.
AGCGTGGCCGGAGGAGAACAGGCCGGTACGTGGTTGCGCAACGGGCGCGAACCCGAAAACGCGCGCAAGCAGTGGCTGGCAGGGATGATGCAAAGCTCGGGCAGTGTCACGTTGGATGCCGGCGCGGTTAAGGTATTGCGCGAATCGGGCCGCAGTCTATTGCCTGTGGGCGTCTGTGGCGTAAACGGCAATTTCTCCCGTGGCGATATGGTGGGCTGCTGCGATGAAAGTGGCAGCGAAATCGCCCGGGGACTGATCAATTACAGCGCGGAAGAGACCCGCCGTATCATGGGCTCTGCGTCGAAGGAGATCGATTCCATACTTGGTTACCAGGGTGAGGCAGAGCTTGTCCATCGGGATAACCTGGTGCTTCTATGAGGTATCTCCGTGGCGCGTTCCTCGGCGCAGGCAATCAGGAGGTTGACCAGCCCGTTGCGGTCGCCTAGCTCATCCAACGTCCGATAGGTGTCTTCACCCAGAGGAATTCCATCAGCTTTTTCATACCCTCGGCGCTCTTGGCGTCGTAGGGATAGCCATTTTGCATCTTGCCACCGAAGCGATCGATGACGATGGGCATCTCGTGACAGTAGCCGCGCAGGCCTTTTTTACCGTTGACCTGGCCCAGCCCCGAGTTCTTCTTGCCACCGAAAGGCGCGGCGGGGATGCCGTAACTCACGGCCATATCATTAACGCTGCAGGAGCCGGTATCGATGGCTGAAGCCAGCAGGTATCCCTTGTCCTTGTCTTTGGTCCACACATTGCCGTTCAGGCCGAATTCGGAATCATTAGCCAAGCGCAGGGCCTCTGCCTCGCTGTCCACTTTTTGTATGCAGAGAATCGGTCCAAAGGTCTCCAAAATCATAATGTCCATGGAGTTGTCGACGCCGGTTATGACGGTGGGTTCGTAGTAGAGTCCGGGTAGTTCCGGATTGCGGCGTCCGCCCATATGTATGGTGGCGCCCTTGGCGCGGGCGTCTTCCACATGAGCCTCGATAATGGCCATTTGGCGATCCCAGAATACGGCGCCGATATCCTCGTCCCAGCCGTGCTTTTGCCCCTGACGCAGGGCCTTGCCCTTGTCCAGTATCAGGCGTAGAAATTCGTCATAGACCTCCTTGACGACATAGATGCGCTCTGTACCACAGCAGTAGTGCCCGGTGTTCATGCAGGAGCCTACCCATGCGCCATCAGCCGCACGGTCGATGTCTGCGTCCGCGCAAACGATCATGGCGTCGTTGCCACCCAGTTCCAGCGTGACGGGAATCAGCTGGCTGGCGCAGGCCTCGGCGACCTTGCGGCCGGTGGCGACGGAGCCGGTAAAAGACACTTTGTCGACGCCGCCGTTGACGATCGCTGCGCCGGTCTCACCGTCGCCCAGCAACACTTGCAGTACGCCCTCTGGCAGGCCTGCCTGTCGGTATATATCCTCCGCCAGTTTGGCGGAATAGGGCGTTACCTCCGAACCCTTTGCCACCACCGTATTGCCCGCCAGAATTGCCTGCGTTGCCTGGTTCATGACAAGGACAAAGGGACCGTTCCAGGGAGTGATAAGCCCGACGACTCCCAGTGGCTTGTACATAATGCGCAGCTGCTTCATTAATTTTAGCAGGCCGTGCACCTTGCGCTTGCGCGGCTTGAGGAATTTCTCTGCATTCTTGGCGTAGTAGCAGAGCTGGTCTGCCACCGAGAACACCTCCATACTCATGGCGTCGGTGCGGCATTTGCCGGTCTCTTTGACCACTGTTTCGATGATTTCGTCCTGGCGTTCCAGTACGATTTTTAACGCTCGCTCAACGATAGTCCGGCGCTCTTTCATGCTGGTGCTGGCCCACGCTGGTTGGGCGGCGCGCGCCCGGGCGATGGCCTGCTTGACATCCTCCGTATTGGCGCAGACCAGTTCCCCGGTCTCTTCGAGGGTAACAGGGCTGCGCAGCTTGAGGTGGCGGCGGGAGTCGTTTGATTCAAGTGGTTCGTAGATAGACATGGCGGTCTCCGGCAAGGGGACACTAAAACTAATAATCAATAGTTTAACTGTCAATATCTTGTGGCGCTAAGAGGCCTGAAACAGGGCGGCAGAGCCCCACAGGCCGAAATCCTGAACCGGGCGCCACGACCGATGCTGTGGTAACTCACTGGCATGGTAGGCATATTTTCATGACGCCTGCTGGCAACGTCATGCGCCACAGTCACCGTCGTTTCCCCACAATGAAGAGCAAATTGATCGATCGTTGCTGCTCTGACTTACCCCTTTGTCGCTTTTTCGCAGGGGTTGAGGGGGGCGAGTGGACAGGGCATGCCGACTGCCTGGTATCCCCTGAATTGGGGCAGATGTGGTGTACTCGCTGTCTAAATACGCGATGCCGGTTGAGAAAGTGGCCTGAAAGTGCCCGACAAGAGGACCGTATTGTGAAATAATCCGCGGTCGCATTTTATCTGGCGAGATCCAGAATGACCTTGTCACCCGGTTTGTTACTGATTTGTTACTGCGTTGCCATTGCGGGTTTCTCTCTGCTGGGCGGCTTATTGCCGCGCTGGATACGTATGACCCATACCCGCACCCAAGTGATTATGAGCCTCGTTTCAGGGCTCATGTTAGGGGTGGCCTTTTATCATTTGCTGCCCCACAGCACGGCGCTGCTGGGCGGTGCGCATGCAGTTGATACGGCAGTCTGGTGGTTGATGATCGGATTGATCGTTATGTTGCTGTTGCTGCGCGTCTTTCACTTCCACCAGCACGATTTCAGTCACGAGGAAGAGCAGCACCATCACCACGAAGAGCGAGGAGTTGCCGCTGCCCATGGCCTGAGTTGGATGGGTATTGCGTTCGGCCTCGGGTTGCACACACTGATTGATGGTGTTGCTCTCGGCGCGATGATGCATGGTGGCGCGACTCACGGTAGTTTGATCGGCTTGGGGGTCTTTCTCGCCATTCTGCTGCACAAGCCTCTGGATGCGATTTCGATTGTCACCGTTATGGAAGCGGGAGGCTGGAGTCGCAGTGCCCGCATGACGACCAATTTGATCTTTGCCCTGATGTGTCCGCTGGGCGCACTGATGTTTTATTATGGCGTGGATATTATCGGCGGC
>CAJQQW010000429.1 GCA_905480565.1 uncultured Halioglobus sp.
TTTTTGTTCGCTGGACCCCCAGGATATTCTGCAAGGGAGTGACGATTATGCTGCGATTTTCTTGATAGTCGATGGAATGTTGACTCAGCTGGTGTGCCAGTACTTTTTTTCAACAGTAGCTGAGCGCAAGCCGAGTCGCCGGCCTGTCATCATTACCGGTTTCGTTGGGGTCGGTCTTTTTGATGTGTATATCGGCTATCAGCGCAGATTGGTTTCCGATGTGCTTTTTCTTAACGCAGAAAAGGATCTGGAAGATTGTCAGGACGTCTGCAGGGCACTAGGCGTAAATCATGGTGGACTTGTGGTCTCGGGTCTGCCTTTTCTCGGGGCCATTGATGCCCGGCCGCAATACGAGCCCGTTAAAACAGTGTTGTTTGCTGGCCAGCCCGATGTTCCCGGGAGAGTTATTGAAAGGGTGTATATGCTCGAGCGAATGCTTGAGTACGCGACAAATTTTCCCGACAGGAAAGTCTACTTTAAGCCCCGCCACAAGCCCGGCGAAAAGACGCTACATCCAACGCGATACCACTATGAAGTACTGTTGGCCTCTTTTCTTAAGAATCGGAGTATTCCTCGGAATTTCGAATTTGTGTATGGTCCCATTGGAGATCTACTGAATGATACTCAGCTCTTCATAACGGTTTCTTCTACAGCCGTTTTCGAGGCGTTGGAATATGGTTGCCGGGTCGCGCTTTTGAGTGACCTTGGTATTACTGAAAACTTCGGAAACGAGTACTTCATGGGAAGCGGCATGCTTTGTCACTCTGAGAAGCTTCTCAATGATGATTTCAGCTGCGTGAACTGGGACTGGCTGCATTCGCATATGGCACTGGACGGGCTTGGACCCGAGCGAGTATATGCGGCAACCGTGCGCGCGATTGAGAATAATTCGACCAGTTGCGCGGTGCCTTATAGCCTTGAGAATCTGCAGCGACATATTGCAACCCGTATCGATGTTGAGTCTAGGAACGTGAAAGATGTTCGGTCACCGTTGGCTTATACTCGCTTTTATTTGACAAGGCTCCTGATGGAGAAGAGGTTATTATAGACCGTCGTGATGAATGATTGTTTGCTAGATTCTAGGTATGACGACGATCAGGCGTCAACCTATGTACTGAATGATATCCAGACTCGAGCGAGAGATGCTGTTATTCGCAAGATGGAGTCCGGCGCCTATCGCCTCGAGATATACCCCTGTGCTACCTGCGGTGGCGATTCGTTTGATATAGTCGCCAAGAAGGACCGCTATGGGCTGCCATTGTCAGCGGCAGTGTGTACCTCGTGCGGATTGTTGCAGACCAATCCGAGAATGGATACGCAGTCTTGCAAGGAGTTCTATGAGCAGGAATACCGGCCACTTTACGTAGGGAAGCCCGGTCCGGATGATCAGTTCTTCAATGGTCAGATTTTGCAGGGAGAAAGAATAGAGTCCTTCCTGGAATCGAATATGATTCTAGACTGGCGGGGCTTGAGGGTTCTCGAGGTCGGTTGTGGAGCCGGTGGAATTCTCTCTCACTTTAAATCCCTTGGTGCAACCGTGAAGGGCTGCGACCTGGGCCCCGAGTACCTGGAGTATGGCAGGGAGCATCATGTTCTGGATTTGCAGAAGGGTCCGATCAATGGTGTTGACCATGATGCACCATATGACCTGATAATATACTCGCACGTCTTCGAACATGTGCTCGATCCTCTCGCAGAACTAGAGGAGGTGAAAAAGCTGTTGGCTCCACAAGGCCGATTGTTTCTGGAGGTTCCCGGGATACACAATATCCGAAACAATTATCGTTGCGATTTCCTGCGTTTGCTCCAGAATGCCCATGTCTTCCACTTCACACTTTCGAGCTTGAACCATCTCTTGCGACGAGGTGGTTTTCAACTAGTTGCCGGTACGGAGTATGTTCAGGCGATATACCGGCATGCACCTGATGAGCCTTTTTCAGCACAGAGTGATTACGCTGCCGTGATGGCCGGTCTGAAGAAATACGAGCGGCTGAGGCCGGTGAGCCGGTACCTACCGGGCAATATTATGCGCGTGATCAGATTGAACCTTAAAAGGCTGACCGGCGCCAGTTGATCGAGCTCAGGGGTTGGCAATTCGCGTGGCCACTTTCAAAAAATTGTCGTGCCGGGTGCCGACTGAGCATACCGCCAGAATTTCATAGCTCAGGGACCTCTGTTTGAGGAAGCGGATAAAGGCCTGGTACTCGTGAAGATAGAAGCCCTCGTAATTGCACAATTCGTCAAACAGGATAACGGTTCCCTGATTTATGTAGGGTCCGAGGTTGTCCAGTATGCATGCCGCACTCTCGTAGATATCGGTGTCAATGTGAATGAAAGCGGCTTGCTGCAAATCGCGCTCTTCAATGAAGCGAGGAAGGGTGTCGGATATCCAGCCTTGATGCAGTGTCACGTTGTCTTCGACGGGGGGTAGCTGGCCGCCCCGATCGAAAGTGCCTTCGTCACGGTATTTCTTCCACACACCCTCCCCGGCGGGAAGGCCTTCGAAGCTGTCAAACCCGTGAATATTCCTGCCTAGTTCCCGGGCGAAAAAATTTATGGATGTACCCTGGAAGACGCCGAATTCATAGTATTCTCCCAGGGACGGGTCCACCTGTGCAGCCGTGAAGCGCCAGAAATGCTCGATATTACGGGTCACGTAGGCCGCGTCATTGTGCACTTTTTCAGTGATTTTGGTGGTAGCTAGTTCGTCGAGCTTTTCAAAGAAATGCCGGGGGCGTACGTGGTCTCTGATAAGATTCAGAAAAGCGCCAATTTTTTTCATTAGGGTTATTCTGCTCCTGTGCCTTGCGCTGGGATATTATGCGCTAACGAAAAGTTGAATTAAACCGTTAGTCATTGCTTTCTCTGTGATTCGGCCCGGTGTCCATCTGTCGGTTACCTGCCGCCTCGCGTTTAAATTCTGATATAGTCATGACGTACTGATCGGTGGGATCCGTTGTTTTCGCGATCAGTTTTGTGCACTGGAAGGAACGGATAGCCAAGATGAGCCCTATAAGAGGCTTCATCATGCACCGTATCCGCTGGTGTGCTGTGTGCTGGAGGAAATTGAGAGCAAGTATCGCGAGGTATTAGGGAAAACGCGGAAGCACAAATTTCGTCATGTGGATGATCTCTCTCTGGAGACTTTAGTGCAGGCGTATTACTCAGTGGCTCATTCTCGCGGTGTGTTGCCGGATGTACGCTGTCGCTGCATTGATATTGGTGACCCGCTTTGCATTTTTCTGATTCATCCTTTTTCGGCGTTGCGCAGAGGTGACTACACAACCCGTTGTACCAACGAGGGGATCGATATAGAGATATTGTTAGACCTGCGCGATAAAATAGTGCGAAGCCTTTTTCGACAAATATTTTCGTGATATATCCGTAGGAGATTTCGAATAATACATGGAGCACACCTTATATTTGGACCATTTGATGTGTTTCATGTCAGTCATTTACGTATATTGGAAAGGGCGGCCAGTCGCGGTCTCAGATTGGTCGTTGGCGTTTCCACTGACCAGTCAAGTATCGTAAAAAGAAGGCCGTCCACAGGAGTATACGCAAGTCGAGCGCTGCGAAATTATTGGAGCGCTGAGGTGAGTCTAAGAGGTATTTCTCGAAGAGTCTTCGGAATTAAAGAGGGACTAGATTCTGTGCTATAGAGCCACCACGCTGATGATGAGTGACGACTCGCTCGGCAAGTGCGATGAATTCGAGTCGATTTGCTAAGTAGTGTATCTGGCGAGGGCACAGGGCGGTTGGCCCGAGCGTCGCTCAAGAGGCATCAAAAACTTGCCAGCGAAAAGAAAAATATGACTTTTATCTGCGGCTGTGGTCAGTATATTTTTTATGGTATGCATCAGGTTTTAGCAAATGGCCTCACCGTTGCAAAAGGCTTGGTGGCATATTTGCCTGGGCACACTAACTGATAGGTTGTATAGAATATTCGAATGAAATCTTACGGGCGAGTGCTCTGGCTGTGCAAGAGCAAATATATGAATCATGACGTTATAGACGACCGTTACGGACGCCTTTTCGAGCTACCACATTGCCTGTCTCGTAGCACATCGGTGATGTCTTTTTGCCTAGATTACAGGTTAGAAAAGAAAGCGCCCATACCCGAAGACCTTGTGGGGTTTTGGTTTCGTCTTAATATACCGTTGAGTCTGTTTGTCGGCTGGTTCCTCGTGCTTTTCGCGAAGGCAAAAGAATTTAGGCCCGACTGTGTGATCGCGAGTTCCGATTGCGTGAGCGTGATTATTGGGCGGTTTATTGCATACCTTCTCGGAGCACGATTTTATGCGGATCTTTACGATGATTACTCGACCTTCGGGTTGGCGAAAATCCCAGGTATGAAATGGTTGTATCAACGAGCACTTAGAAATGCTGACGGTATCTGCGCGGTCAGTGAGACATTAGGTAGCCATCTGAGGGAAAGCTTTCCGGCCAAGCCGGTGCTAGTGCTTGAGAGTACGATTGATGCCGCGACCTTCTATCCACGTGACAAGAGCAGCAGTCTTAAGTTGCTTGGGTTGGATGGTTTTTGTGGCAAAAAGCTGGTGGGAGTGTGCGGGGGCCTAAATGCTTATCACGGGGTAAGCGTTGTCTTCGACGCTTTTGCTAAAATCTCTGAACTAGAGCCTGAGGTTTTGTTTGTGGTGGCAGGCAAGTTGGATGACGCTTTTCCCTTGCCGCAATTGCCCAATATTGAATATTTGGGCGTGCTGACCCATGAACAGATGCCTTATTTCTTCAGTGCGATAGACGTACAGGTGGTGGCTCTCTCCAATACTCGCTTCGGGTATTTCGCTTTCCCGCAGAAAGCCTATGAAGTTTTGGCCTGCGAGGTACCTGTGGCAGCGGCAGAGGTGGGTGCTCTGGCCCTGCTATTTGATGCCGTGCCGGAAGCCTTGTATGACCCTGATTCGTCTTCTAGTTTGGCCGCTACGGTCGTGCGGCAGTTACAGGCACCAAAAAACAATGTTGTTGATATTCCGACCTGGGAAAAACAGGCTTTGTCGTTGGGCCGGTTTATTAGCACTGTCTGAGGGTTTTTTCCGAGGATGCTCCAGAAGGCATAAACTGCCGACCACACAGGCGCCATGATTAATCGCTCCTGGAAAGGGTTGTCTTGCTATGCGGTTGTCGTTCCGGAGGCCATTCGCAAAGTCTGGAAAAGAACGGAATATTTGCTGCTGATTATGCTCCAGTCATAATGTTCCTGTACCCATGTGCGACCGGCGTTGCCAAGTGTAATGCGCAAATCCGCGTCACCCAGCAAATGATTTGCCGCATCTGCCAGTGCCTGCGGGGAACGCCCTTTCACAATGAGGCCTGTTGCGCCGTGTTGGATAATATCGGTAGCGCCCGGATAATCAGCGACGACGACGGCGCAGGCGCAGGCCAGAGCCTCCATAATAGATACCGGTGATCCCTCCTGGTCACCGCTGTCGGTGACCACTGAAGGGAATAGGGCGACGGCAGTGCCCTGCAAATAAGGGGGGATCTCCCAATTGGTCACGGCGCCCGTAAACGTAACATGGTCGGCAACAGAAAGTTCGTGGCAGAGGTCCCGTAGCGAGCGTTGCAGCGGACCGTCTCCGACGATAACCAGAGGGGTGCCGGGATGCTCCCGCAGTATTAGCGGTAGCGCTTTGATGAGGTACTCGAC
>CAJQQW010000430.1 GCA_905480565.1 uncultured Halioglobus sp.
GACCGCCAGAGTGCAATTGTTTTCGCTGAAGGTTGCCCAATGAATGCCCTGATGCGCTTGCGTGAGCGATACAGTGTAACCACCCAGCCCCTGCGCGCTGAGCGCAGGGTAGAAACAGCCCTGTTGGTGCTGTTGTTTCTATTTATTGTGCAGTTGGTCTGGGGCTTTACTCAGCTAAGCCAGCAGTCGTACCTGGAAGCGATTGAGCCTGCTCCTGACTCGTTGCAGTTGGTGGCATCTCCCGATATCGAGACAGTCACACCGGCGCAAAGTAACGACATCCGCAGCCGCCCGCTGCTCTGGCTGAGTCGTCGTCCTGTGGGTGAGGTGGTCGAGGTGGTAAAGCCGAAGAAGAAAGAAGACGACACTGATTTGGATAAAATGAAGTTGGTGGGTGTGTTCGGTGCGGGTGAATCTGCTGGTATGATAGTGCGGGTCAAGGGTAAGCCGCGGCGCCTGCGTTTGGGCGGAGACCTCGTCGGTTGGACGCTGGAGTCGGTTGCAGAAAAAGAAGTGGTATTAAAAAAGGGCGCGCGGCGCAAGACCCTGTCCCTCGAGCGGGCAGTGGCGCCGTCGGCCAACGCAAAATCCAGCAATTGAAATAGGCGTGAGCGGTGATGATAAGAATCGAAGACATCTCAGTGGGCGCATACAAGTTACGGTACCTTCCCGGTGTGCTGCTGGTGCTTTTATTGGGCAGCTGTACTGCCATGGACAGCGAGCAGGGCGCAACCGGGGGGGCTGCAGGTGCCGAGGCAGCGCCCTCAACGACGGTGGATGCCCCTGTTCCGCTCTCCAAATCGGCATCCTCATTGGCCGACCAGACCGTGGCGGAATCGCGCCGTGTACCGCCCACCATTTTCAGAGGGACTGACACCCAGGTGCGGATGCCCCCGGCACAAGAACCGGTTCGCTTCTTAGGCGATGATGTCAGTCTCAACTTTGAGCAGGCGCCGCTGGCGGAGGTAATGCATGCCATCATGGGCGACATCCTGCAGCTGGATTACATCGTCGATCAGCCGGTGAAAGGACAGGTCACCCTGCGCACGCGCACACCGATCCCCAGGGATGAGTTGTTGCAGGTACTGGAATCTCTGTTAAAAGCCAACAATGCTTTACTGGTCAAGGGCAGTGACGGGCGCTATCTGGTGACGGGTGCTGCCCGCGGCGGCAGCCTGTTGCCCGCGGTGTCCAACCCCCGCAGCAGCGACCCAGGGTTCAGCACAATTGTGGTGCCCCTCAGATACATCAGTGCTTCCAATATGGCGGAAATACTGCAGCCGGTGGCGGAGGAGCGCTCCTTCGTACTGGTGGACAACAGCCGCAATATTATGATGCTGGCGGGTACCCGCGAGCAGCTCGACGGCTGGCTGGATATTGTGAACACCTTCGATGTTGATCAGCTCAGCGGCATGTCGGTTGGCCTGTTCCCGCTGGAGAACAGTAATGTAGAGGATGTGGCCGAAGCCCTCTCCGCCATGCTGGAAACCGGTGAGCAAGGCGATATCGTGCGGGTGGTGCCGGTTAAACGCCTCAACAGCCTGTTGCTGATAACGCCACGCAGTCACTACTTGGATACGCTGGGTGTGTGGATTGAGCGCCTCGACAGCACCGCCGATTCGCTGTTCGAAAAACGCCTGTTTGTCTACCCGGTGCAGAACACGAGCGCCAAGCGCTTGTCTGAATTACTCAACAGTATCTATGTCAATGAGTTTTCGGTGCAGACCACCTCATCTGAAGTTAACAGCGACAGCCTGTCTGGTATAGGCGTTGCCGGTGGCGTTGCGCCAGGGCTGTCATCGAATATGGTCGGTGAGGGCACTGGCGGCTCGGCGCGGAACTTCGAATCATCTGGCTCACGCTCAAGCGCTGCAGCAGCTGATACGGCGTTTACCAACACTGCCCTGCAGCATGTGCGCGTCGTGGCCGATGAAGAGAATAACGCCTTGATGATTTATTCCACGGGCAAGCAGTACGAGATTATCGAAGCGGCGTTAATGCAGTTGGATGTGGTGGCGACCCAGGTCCTGATCGAGGCGAGCATTCTCGAGGTCTCACTCAGAGATGACCTGGAATACGGGTTGGAATGGACCTTCAGCAACAGTATTGGCAATCAGCGCGAGGGCACGGGTATCCTTAACGGCGCAATAGATGCGGCGATTGGCGGCTTCTCCTACACGGTGACCAACAACATAGGGGATGTAAAGGCGGTGCTGACGGCGCTGGCCGAAGAATCTTTGATTAATGTCATTTCCACCCCCTCGGTCATGGTGCTGGATAACAACGCCGCGTACATTCATGTTGGCGATCAGGTGCCGATTATTGAGCAGCAGAGCACCAGTGACGCCAGTGACACCAGTAGGATCACCCAGTCCATTACCTACAAGGACACCGGTGTGCAGCTGAAGGTCAGACCGTCGGTCAATGCCGGCGGCCTGGTCACTATGGATATCGAGCAATCCGTTACCGATGTGGGCGACATTGACATCGCGACAGGTCAGCGCGAATTCCTCGAGCGCAGTATCATGAGCCGTGTGGCGGTGCGCTCGACTGAGTCCGTCGTGTTGGGTGGTCTCATCCGCGAGAATGCGAACGAAGCCACATCGGGTATTCCCTTTTTATCGAGCCTGCCTGTGGTAGGCCCTCTATTTGGAGCTACTGTGCAGAAAAATAACCGCACGGAGCTGTTGGTGATCATCACCCCTCGCGCGCTGTATACCGAGAGCGAACTGCGTGAAGTTGGCCGAGAAATGCGTTCTCAGGTGCGGCATATGGAGTTGATCGATCCGGCGCGCTGATGCAGGCCTGCAGCGGCGGGTATTTTTGTGCATTCGTCCCCTATTTTCGTGGTATTTTTCACGCTGGATTTAGGTGATTTTCACGTGATTCCCAGCGCGCTGTTTCAGCCCCCGTGGGAGGGCACGCGATTGCGAGGCACAGTGCCAGTCAGTAGGCCGGCGCCGACTGCGGCGGTCGCGCCCTCCGAAGCCGCTGCTCACGGGGCGTCTCCGGCCCGTCTCTACCGCGCCTTGAAATGTGCTCCCGGTGCCGTATAATCCCGCGCCTGATCAACAAAATGACGAGTAAAAACAGTATGTTAAGGAATGCTATGGCGCGATCTTGTTATCTGCTTTTACTGGCGCTTTGCGCTGTCTTTGCCGGGTGCTCAGAGCCACAAACACTGAGCGAAAAACAGCGTCTTGCCCTCGAGGAGAGAGTGGCTGCACGGTGGCAGGCGTTGGAGTCCCGGGACTTCGAGCAGGCTTGGGAATACACCTCCCCGAATTATCGAGCTATTTTCCCTAAGCAGTTGTATGTGAAAAAGTTTTCCTATGCGGTGAAGTGGGAGTTGACAGGTATTGAAATAGTTAACTATGATGGCGCTGCAGCTGTGGCAAGTGTGGTGACTAGGGTCATGTCCGAACCCACCAAACGAACCTCAACGGCATCTGAGTTGATTGGCGCGACCCCGACTAGCTTTCGTGAACAGTGGATATTCACAGAAGGTCAGTGGTGGTTTTCTGCCAACGATTAGGTAAGGTTGCAGGTTGACAGCTAGCTGCAGATGCAGATAATAGCGCTAGCAGCCATAATATGTGTTGTAAATAGTGAAACCTTAGGAGTCTCCAATATGAAAGCAACATTCAAGCCCTTAAGCCTCGCGGTCGCTGTTGCGTCTGCTGGCTACACAGGAATGGCAAGCGCCCAGATGGATCTCGCAGCAGAGACCGGTTTAGGCGACCTTGCAATTGTTCCTTATTACACCGTTCGAGAGGCATGGTCCACGGGCGTATCCGTGATTAACACCTCCGACCAAACCCAGGTCGTCAAGATTCGTATGCGTCGTGCAGTCGACTCTATGGACGCTCTGGATTTCAACGTCGTAATGTCGCCCGAAGACGTCTGGACAGGCTTCGCCCAGGAAACTGAGAACGGAGAAATCCGTTGGTACACCAACGATCTGAGCTGTACTGTTCCGGCACTGGAAGAGGGCGGGTTCCTGCAAATGCCCGAGATCTACCGCGAAGGTGCAGAGTCTGGCTACATCGAAGTACTGGCCATGGGTAGCGCAGATGCAACTCAGCCAATTTCTGTCGGTGCACTGCATGGCGACGATGGCGTACCCGCTGATTGTGATTCGGTTCGCGAGAACTTCAAGCGCGGCGTGACCGCCGACGACTATGCCGCGACTGAGGCTGGCATCAGCGCAACTCGTAACTCCGGTGTTGTTAACTCTGGTCTGACGATTCAGCCTGACGGGAAAGGTGGCCGGGATCCGTCAAGCTATTCAGCTAGCGGCAACGCCCTGCGCGTGTCCTACTTTATTCGTGACGATGCTTCCGGTACTGAATTCGGTAACGCGGCGGTTCACATTTCTGACTTCCTGGATGGACCTTCTATCACCAACCAGCGTCAGGGCATTAACGAAGGCGATCTGCAGGGCTTCGATCACCCGAACCTGCAGGGTGGTGCACCCACCAGCTTTATCGAAGGCTGGGGCGGCGGCGCGACGGCTTCTGCGGCCATTTATGAACAGTTGCGGGGCCTGCTGGGCGCTGACAACATCATTAACGACTGGTCTGCCAATAACTCTGGCGACCTGTTCAGCGTGAATACAGACTGGGTTGTGACTACACCTGGCCAGTATCTGATGACCAACCTCTCTGCCTATATTGACTCTCTCGAGGCGGGTGGTAATCCTTGTGGGCCTGGTGATCCTGCCGCTGGCTACATTCCTCTTACCGGTGCAAACTGTGACTTCCGTGATATCCCAATGACGGTAAGTGCAGAGGTCTGGTCACGTGAAGAAGATCAGATCACCGCCCAGCCTGACGATCTGGTAGTGTCTCCGGCACCTCCCACTGATCCGGTTATTGTGACCTTCGACCGTGAAGTGAACGTCGTTTCATGGGGTGAGGAAGTCGTAATCAATGAGGACCAAAACATTGTGATCCCAGTTCCCGCGGGAGCGTTCGCTGGTTGGGCGACGATCAATCTCACGTCTTGGGCTGGAACGACACAGGGTATTTGTGACTTCACTGACTGGGGCTCTAACATAGCCGCTGCTTGTGTACCGACTACCTCGAATCCGCCTCTGGTGGGCTTCGTTGCCTGGGAGCGCGCATTCGGTGATCAGCCGGATTCAAACTTCGGTCGGATTGTTGAGCACGCCTACGAAGGCCGCGGAAGTTCTTAATCCGTAAAAAGCCACAGTAGGTTCAAGAAAAACCGACATCGAAAGGTGTCGGTTTTTTTATTTCTGTAATTTTAAAATGCGAAGGTTAGATCAGTGATGAGGCGTATTCTTGGTGTATTCTTTTTCTTTTTTTCGGCTCCTCTGCTCGCTCAGGGTGAGGTTGTCCTTGAGCACGATGGCGTCAGCGTAGACCGGGCGGAACTCGACTACATAATAGAGGGCTGGACAGACCAGATGCAGCAGTCGGCGGTGAATGATGATGGCGATCGACTGGAGTTGCTCAATCGCCTCCTTGTTGGCAAGAAGCTGGCTCGAGAGGCCGACCGAATTCCGCAAGACAGTGAGCTGTATTGGCCACTGCAGTACCAAATTATCAACCTCAAGCGAAAGTACATTATGGATAACTTCTCCAGTACGCTTGATATTCCGGATATGACTGCGCTCGCAAAGGAGCGATATGAAACCGAAAAGGAAAAATACGCGCGAGTCCCCGAAAAGCGTCTCTCGTCCCATATTTTGTTTGCTTGCCCCCCCGGGGAGTGCTCTCGTGAGGAGATGAAAGCCAAGGCGCAAGTCGTACTCGATCAGTTGCGCAACGGCGCCGATTTCGAGGAGATGGTACAACAATATTCTGACGATGAGGGTACAAAAGCAAAAGGGGGCCTGTTCGATAAGTGGATGGGCCGCGGTGAAGTCGCGGTGATTGGGCCCTACTCTGAAGGGCTCTTTACAATCGACAAAGAAGGCGAGTACTCCGACTTGGTAGGTACACGTTTTGGAGTGCATATTTTGCGTCTGGACGGCATTAGAGAGCAGCATTACTTGCCTTACGACGAGGTTGAAGCAGATATTATCAAAGCGCTGAAGTTGGAGTACGTGAGACTGGCCGTGCGGGAATACACCAGTTCTTTGAATATGACGGATAACGCCTTTATTGATGGACCAGCGGTCGATGAAGCACTTGCTCCGTATAAAGACGCTGCGTCTCCCTGAGATGCCTGCAGGGAGAATCACCCCGGTGGTCCTGGGGGGACGACTCTTGTACAGGGAAGGGCCCCCCCGTGTTAGAGCGCCTGTGACAGACTATTGCCACGGTGGATGACTCACCAAGTATAGCTTCGGCAGAGTCATGCCCTCGCGTAGCGGTATTACTCTGCACCTTCAACGGGGACGATTTTCTTGATGCTCAACTCCAGTCTATCGAGCGACAGGTAGGGCCTGCCTGGGAATTGTTCGTCTCGGATGACGGCTCCCGAGACAATACGCTGGACTGTGTGTCTGCCTTCCGCCGCAGAGCAGGGGAGGGCCGTGTGCAGATTACCAGCGGCCCCGGGCGCGGCTACGTCGCAAATTTTTTGTCTTTATTGCATTCACCCACGAACGCGGACTATCTTGCCTTTGCCGATCAGGACGATGTCTGGGATGCGGACAAACTCCAGAGGGCTGTCTCTGTTCTGTCCAGACTGCCGCAGGAGCGCCCCGCTCTGTATTGTTCCCGCACGCGTCTCATCGACGAGCAGGGCAGGCCTGCCGGCTTGTCGGCACGCTTCACTCGTCCTCCCGGCTTCGCCAATGCACTGGTCCAGAATATCGCAGGGGGAAACACCATGGTGTTTAACCGGGCCGCCAGGGAGCTACTGGTGGCTTTCGGTGATGTTGACGTGGTCAGTCATGATTGGTGGGTCTATCTTGTGATCAGCGCCTGTGGCGGCGAGGTCATCTACGACTCGCAGCCATCGGTAGGATACCGTCAGCACCGCAGTAACCAGATAGGCTCTAGCCTGCGTCTAGCGGATCGTTGGGGTCGCTTTAGGCTGGGGTTGCTTGGACGAAAGCGCGAATGGAATGACCGCAATGTCGCAGCACTTAACCGGCAGGCCAACTTGCTGACCGACGATAGCCGCCGAATATTGTCTGAATTTTGTCGTGCGAGAAAGGCGCTACTGCCGGGCCGGCTGAGCGGCATGCGGCGCGCCGGTGTCTACGCCCAAAGCGTACCTGGAAATATCGGATTGTTTGTCGCGACAATATTAAATATTCTATAGTGATCAATGCGTATAATAGAGGCACTCGAAACAGGAAGCTGTGCATCGCTTGCTGAAAAGATCGGGCTGATCGTCAATCCAAAGGCCCCACAACGTTATGCCTGACCAACGAAAATTGATTGTGGTTCTCGGCCCTCACCGGTCTGGCACATCCCTCTGCACGGCCGCGCTCGAAAGCCTGGGTGCCCAGCTCCGCCTCCCCGAGTATTACACCAACGAGGAAAACCCTCGCGGTTTTTTCGAGCACCCGGAGGTTGTTGCCTTCAACGATCGTCTGCTGGCATTTTTAGGCGGTGCCTGGGACAACGCACTATTTCATGGTTCGCAGGCGATGAGCGAGCGGGACGTCACCACCTGGCGCGCGGAGGCGGTCGATTTATTCTCCGACCTATTCGACAAGTGCCCGCTGGCGGCGGTCAAGGATCCCCGCTTGTGCCAGTTGCTGGAATTCTGGCGGGGTGTTTTCATTGATTGCGGTTACGACGCAGGCGCGCTATTTTTTATTCATGTACTGCGCGATCCGGTCGAGGCAGCTCTGTCCCAGCGTAACCGCGCCTTCGATGACCCGCTGTTCTACGAGGTGGGTCGGGAGTTGGAGGAGGGGGCCGCCCTTTGGCTGTCTTTGACCGCCCAGGCGTTGGAGCAGTCCCTGCATTGCAACAACTTCTATGTGTCCTACCCGGCGATATTGTCCGAACCTGCAATCACTCTGGAGAAAATGGCAGACTTTATCGGTTTGCAACCAGATGCCCGGCGGGTACAGGCGTTTTGTGCCGATTTTGTCACGCCCGAACTGCACCGCAGTGTAGCGAATGAAAAGCTGAATACTGCGCTACAGGAGCGTTTTCCTCAGGCACCCGCATTCTACAGTAAGCTGAAGCCGTTATTTAGCCGGGGTGAAGTAACGCTTGAAGAACTGCAACCCCTGCTGGACCAGTATCATGCTCCCGACACCGGTCTGGCTATCGCCAGGGTCATGGCACCGGCGCTGTCCCGGTTGAGCGAGCGCAGCCGTCGAGATAGCCTCGAGGCGGAGCGCCGTCAGGACGTCATTTCCGATCTCGAAAATCAGGTCACTGAACGTGAATCACTCCTGCCACCGCTGCGTGATCAGATATCCCGACTGGAAAAGGGTAATGCTAGCTTGCACGAGCAGACGCGTAATCAGTTGGCGGAGATGGAAAATCAGAAACGAACAATCCATGAACGTGAACATATTATTGGTGCCATGGAAGCATCTACCTCCTGGCGTGTGTCTCGGCCGATACGCTGGCTGGGCGACTACAGGAACCACCTGCGCGAAGTGCTGGTAGACAGGGCAGCAAAGTTCAGGCTGCGCTCAATCTATATTTATCAACGCATGAGTGTGCGTCATCCGAGATTCGCCTGGGCCAGTCGCGTTGCCTTGCGTCCACTGTTCCGGGTAATCAGCGCGTTTTTATCACGCAATGGGGGGCTGGTATCGGATCGGCGATTTGAAAGCCACAGCGAGTCCATGCGCTATCAGGCTTGCGAGAAGACTGAGGACTATCGTCCACTGGTTAGCATTGTGGTACCCAATTACAACCATGCGGAATTCCTTTCCCTGCGCCTCGATTCAATTTATTCCCAGACCTATCAAAATTTTGAGGTCATTCTTCTGGATGATGCGTCTACGGACAACAGCATCGACGTTTTGACGCAATATCAGCAGCGGTATCCTGCCATTACTGCGCTGCTTGTTAATGATGAGAACTCGGGCGGTGTATTCCATCAATGGGAAAAAGGCCTGAAGGCGGCCAGTGGTGACATCGTCTGGATTGCCGAAAGCGACGATTGGTGCAGTGAAAACTTCCTCGAGGTGCTGGTGCCTTATTTCGAGAACGAGGCGATACAGCTGGCGTACAGTAAGACCGTGTTTATGGATGCGGCGGGCGAGCAGCACTGGTCAATCAGGGAGTACCTGCACGATATCGACCCTGACCGTTGGTCGGCGCCAATAGTCGCTTCCGCCCATACCATGGTGGCCGATGCATTTGCGATCAAGAACATCGTACCCAATGTCAGCTCTGCTCTGTTGCGAAACCCGCAATCACTCGACATTCTCGGTGATACTGAGTGGAAAAACATGCGCACCTGCGGCGACTGGATTTTCTATCTGCACCTGATCCGCGGTGGTGCGTTGGCCTACTCGCCGGAGGCATCCAATTACTACAGGCTTCATGGCGACAATACATCGGTGGCCTCTTATTCGCAGGATGTATTTTATCGCGAACATGAAGAGGTGGCCAAAACGGTTCAAAGGTACTTTCGGGTGGATGCCAAGGTGTTCAGGCAGCAGAGGGATATTCTGATTGCCCATTGGCGGGAAACGCGGGGAGACTATACTGCGCAGGCCTTTGACGCCTGCTACAGCCTTGACAGGATCGACCAGGCGGCGATTGAGCGTACACCCAACCTGCTGATGGCGTCCTACGGATTTTGTACCGGCGGCGGCGAAACGTTCCCGATCGAGCTTGCCAATCTGATGAAGGCGTCTAACTACAACGTAACCTACCTTGACTGCGCGCAGGAGCCACGCAATGAGGGTGTACGTTGCAAGTTGCGCCCGGATATTCCTGTGGTGTCAGATCTTGCTGAGCTTGAAAAAATCGTTAGGGAAATGGGGATTGATATCATTCACTCGCACCATGCCTGGGTAGATAGCTCCATCCTCGATATCCTTTCCGAAGACACACCCTGTCGCACCGTTGTCACCCTGCACGGCATGTACGAGACGATTAACAGTGTCGATCTTAAGTTTATTTTGCCCCGGCTGGCCCGGCGGAGCGCCTCGCTTATCTACGTGGCGGATAAAAACCTGATGGCGCTCACCCAGCATAAGCTCGTGGACAAAGTCAGGCTGGTTCGTATTGAAAACGCCTTGCCGGATAACGGTTTCGAGCCGATTGAGCGTGCCACTCTTGATATTCCGGAAGAGGCTTTCGTAGTCACGCTGATCAGCAGGGCCATGGAGGAAAAAGGCTGGCAGGAGGGAATTGAAATTGTCACTCAGGCCAGGCTGCAATCAGACAAGGACATACATCTGCTGCTGGTGGGCGATGGCCTCGAATACAACCGCCTTAGCGAACTGGAGCTTCCCCCGTTTGTGCACCTCGAAGGATTCCAGACCAATGTGCGGGGTTATTTTGCCCTGTCGAACATGGGTTTTTTGCCCTCCAAATTCCGTGGTGAAAGCTTTCCCATGGTAGTTATTGAGTGTCTGCAGTCCGGCAAGCCTTTCATGTCCAGCACCCTGGGTGATATTCCTTACATGTTGGGTAGTCCGGACGGACCGGCGGGCGTGCTGATCGATCTTCAGGACACGCTAATCAATATCCCGGCCTGGGCGGAGCAGGTCGCGGCGCTGGCGGCAGATAAACAGGCGTATAGGGCTCTGATTGATCGAGTGCCTCGGGCGGCGGCCAAGTTCGATGCATCGGTTATGGCGCACAAACACGACGAGGTCTATCGCTCGGTACTGTGATTTCGTCTTGCGTGAACGCTGTGTTTCATGACTTTCACTGCCTTGCTAACGTCATTCCAGTTGTCGCTGATCTGGCTGAGTTATAGTGTTACCTAGTCTTTCGCGATAGAGTACCGCCTTAATCTTCTGGTAATGCCCGATGTCTGTTCGCGCCGGGCATGAAAGGGAAAAATAATGTACGAAAAAGATATTCTGGGCCTGTCCCGTCATATCGGCGACAAACATCACAGAGCCTATATTGGTCCGCCGGATGAATATGACCTCGTCAGTGCTATGTCGTTTAACCTGTTGACAGCCAGTGGGCTGCGCCAGCATCACCGGTTGCTTGATATAGGATGCGGCTCACTGCGGCTGGGGCGCCTGCTCATTCCTTATCTCAACGCGGAAAACTACATTGGGCTGGAGCCCAATAAGTGGCTTGTGCAGGATGGCTTGCGCTATGAACTTGGCGATTCTCTGGTTGCATTGCGTAAGCCGGTATTCCTGTTCGATACAGGGCTTGATAATCTGGATTCGGACGCGCGCTTCGACTACGCCATCGCGCAGTCTATTTTCAGTCACACGGCGCCGGATTTGCTGGAGCGCTGGATCAGTGACGTGTCGCACCGCCTGTTGGATACCGGTGTGCTTTTTGCCACGGTCATCGAGGGCGCCTCACCCTGTGAGGGTTCTGGCTGGGTGTACCCGGGGTGTGTGGAATACCCGCTGACGGTGGTGGAAGAACTGGCCCGCCGCTACGGTCTGTCCTTCAAGAGGCTGGATTGGTTTCATCCGCGCCAGACCTGGTGCGCTTTCTACAAGCCGAACTATAACGCGGACTTGTTGAATGAAGGTACTCCTTCCTGGAATCACTTTGGCAGGCTGAGGGAAGAGGGCGCGGGCTAACGGTGGCGACGGACTGTGTCTAAGTATTCGATAGCGGCCAGAGATTCCGCACCGATCGTGATCGGCGGCGTTGGCGGCAGCGGTACACGCCTCGTAACACAGATTCTGCAGCAACAGGGTGTGGTATTCGGTGGCGATAAAAATGAGGAACTGGATAATCTCTGGTTCAGCCTGCTATTTGTTGACCGTAGTATCTTCTCAAAACCACCGCAGGAGATTGAACAAAGGGTGTGGTTGTTCATCAATGCCATGCGCGATCGGAACACACTGCCCGAGGAATTAACATCATTGCTGGATGCGGCGACCCGCTTTGACCGTGGGCCAGCCCTGCGGAAGAAGGTACTACAGGCAGCGCGGAAGACAATCGACGACCCCGTTTACGCTGTGGAAACTGCCTCAGCATGGGGCTGGAAACAACCGAATGTTCAGGTGATGGTGCCGCTGATCACGCCTTATCTTAGCGGGATGAAATACATTTACGTGGTCAGGAATGGCCTGGACATGGCATTTGGTTACAACCAGAATCAATTGAAGTATTTCTGGGGCGATCTTCTGCTAGGCAGCGATGTCGAGGCAACACCCGCCAACGCCCTGCGCTACTGGGTTGCCAGTTATAAGCGCAACCTTGCTTACCGTGCGTTGCTGGGCGACAGGCTTTATATACTGAACTTCGACCTACTATGCGCGAACCCGCGTCAAGAACTGTTGAAACTGAATGATTTCCTTGGACTGAATTCGTTTGAAGACACGTTGGCGTCCGCGGAGAGCCTGGTGGTTACGCCGGGCAGTACAGGGCGCTATAAGCACCATGACTGTAGTCAGCTCTATTCTGAAGACATCGATTTCGTGCGCTCTTTGGGGTTTGATGCCGCTATGCAGAGCTGACGACGTCCTCGCCATTGCAGATTGCCTCTAACGGCGTCAGGAAGTGACGTCGTCGGTTGACGATTCCATAATGGGTAGAGAGCGCAGGAAATGAACCTGTTTCCCCTTGGCAAAGGCGTAGTTCTCGTGCAGTAGCTGGTGGCGACTGGCGCGTTCGGACGTATTATAGGGCGTCCGGTAAAGGGATGTGACTTTTGCAATGTATTTGAAGTTTGATTCTGAGCTGTAACGAAACCACAAGTCCCAGTCTTCCAGTTGGAACATCTCTACATCGAATCCGCCGTAGTGCTCGAACAGGCCTCTCCGAAATAGAACCGACTGTATAGGCAGATAATTATGACGTTGGAGTATCTCGCGATCGAACTCCTGCCGCAACAGATCGGGCGTCGTATGCATATGCTCCGAATAAAGTGTTTGCTCATCGGGGTAATAAGTCGTGGCGACCTCCCAGGACAGCGCATAGGCTGCAGAAATTTCTTCTTCTGCCATTAGCTCCCCGGCAAGAATTTCTACATGATCAGGGAAGAGCAAGTCGTCATCGTCCAGAAACATGATGTGATCGCCGGTGGCGATTTTAAGTCCAGCGTTACCGTTAAACGATCGGCCGCGCTTGGGTTGGGCGGAATAACGAATCACGCGATCACCCGCGAACAATGACTTGCATCGCTCAACGAGATCTTTCTGGGTCTCACCGCCGTCTTCGACAATAATGAGCTCGATGTGGTCATACGTTTGGTTGATTACACTGGTAATAGACTCGTACAACCAGCGCTCTCGCCCAGAATAAGTACGCGTAATAATACTGACTGTCGGCTTAATTCTGTCTCGCTCCGGCAGAGTATAGAAACTGCCTTCCCGCACCATTTCATAATCCCATTTCCGGAAAGGGAAATTTGCGCCTCCCAGAGGTTTTTTACGGGAGAGCAGAAAGTAGGGCGTATTGACAAGAATTCGCGCGATATTCTTTAGTATCTGATAGCGAGAGACCTCCTGCGGGCCGCCGTCAGCGAGCAGCAAAGTATGGAGTTTTGCGATACCCAGGACGTCCCTGAAGTTACCGTAGCGTAGACGAATATAGGCGTTAGCCAGGGTGCTGCCGTAAAACTGTAATGGCTTGAAGCTGTCCTCATCCTCATAGGTGTAGTGGTTGATCCGCGCGGAGGGCACATACTTCAGGTGGTAGCCACTTCGTCGCAGGCGATAGGACAACTCCACGTCTTCGCCGTACATAAAAATACGTTTTTCGTAACCGCCGACACTGTCATACGCATCCCGAAGCATGAGGATGCAGGCATGTGATGACCAGGAAGTGTGGAGGGTAACGGGGTCGTAGTACTTGGGGTGTTCAAAAGGTTGTTGTCGTAATTCCCAGGAGGCGATGTCCTTCGGGTCTCTAAGCGCGTGAGAGACAACGTCAAGGATCGATTGTGGGGTGAACTCAACGTCGATATTGGTAATCAGGATGAATCGTGAATCCCCCCGCGCTATTGCCGCATCCTGGCCGTGACCGAAACCGTTGTTAGGGCCTGTCTCTATCGAAATCTCCCGCAATCGATCTGCATAGGGCTCCGTGAGAGAGCGCATTTTCTCGAAGGAGCCGTCGGTGGAGTGATTGTCTGTGACAAACAAACCGATATTAGACAACGGGTAGCTCTGCTCGGCGAGGCTATTTAAAAAACCCTCGATCCATTGGCTGCTGTTGTGAGTGACCACGGTAATATCGATGTCGGGTAATTCCTGCGGATTCTGATCAAAGCGCTCCAGAGCACCCGCCAGAGCTCGGCCTCTGCCTCGCGCCAGTTCACGGGTGGCTGCCTGATTGCTGCGACTGGATGTGGCGAAGCTGGCAATGCGATGGGAAAGCTTGCTGAAGATAAACTGTACATAGACCTTGGTGTAGATACGCGGGCTGAGTGCGCCGCGTAACTTTCGGCCAATGAAGCGAAATACGCTCGTTAGCTTCCAGGATCGGCTTGATAAAATATCCTCGACCTGCGCATTTAAGCGGTGTAGCTCCGCATGCAGCTCCTCGCGTTCAACATTCAGTTGTTCGTTATCTGTAGCCACGCGCCGTATTTCTGTTTGCAGCGCCTCTTCGCGTAGGTCTGCACTGCGACGCGTTGTATTGAGTTTTTCCTGAAGCAGATTCTGATCATTATCGTGGGCGTCTTTTTGCAACTTGGCCCCATCGACCAGTGCTGTAATCTGATTAAGCAGGGGTGCACAGCCAGTCAAAACTGATTCCAGCTCGGTGCTGGCGGGGGCGCCTCGCCCTGCAATGATGTGGTCGTACAGAGCATTACAGAGGTTGTAAAGTGATTGTTCGGAGTGAGTCGTCGCGTCGTCTGCGTTGTGTTTCTGCGAGTGTTCTAGGGAGGGGGAAAAGAACGCGTTTAAGCCCTGTTCTGGCTTGGCCAGGCCATAGATTGAGGCCAGCCGTGTGGCAAGCGTTTCCTCGCTGGTAAGTGCCTGATCGAAGTTGATGCGCTCACATTCAGTGCCTTTGGTATCCCTCGCTATATCGAGGTTATACCGCGCCCAGAGTGCCAGAGAGACCTCTTCACTGTAACTGTTTCTTGCGTGTAGTGACTGGCTGACCGCGTTTGGGCTGCGTGTCACCCAGAGGTAGCGCACTGCAACATTCGCATTGATGAATACCTGTTGCCAAAAAGGCAGAAGCCGGGACATTCTCGGATCTTTCACGGCGGTAACAGGCGCATCGTTGTGAATAAGGCGGCGCACTATGCCGATTGCCCGCCCGGCGAAACGTGCCTGCAATAACTGAAGTGTGGCCTCGTCCCAGACTATTGCGCTGCATGATTGCCAGCCTAGCCCAAGTTCATTCAGGATGTCTTCATTGAGAGCGACGCAGTCTGCGTCTTCAAAAAAACCCAGAGCGTTGTCTTCCGCGGCAGGAATGAGGCAGTTGCCCAGGCTGGCGCCCAGTTGCTCCAGAAGCCCGGCAATAGCGCTGGTCCCTGAGCGATGCATGCCCAGCACGACCACAATTTCTCGGGGATTAGCGCTCATGGTGCGTTGCTTTACCGCCTGCTTGCATACGGCCATCCTGATGAGTAATACCAGCGCTCCGGACCTTTGGCACAGACCACGCAGGGAGTCGCTAACAATAACACGACGGAGGTCGATATTTCTTGCCCGAACGAGCAATGAAAAAGTGAAATAGTTGGCGATTTTTCCGGACGTCAGCGCGGACGATCATTATCGAAGGCGGTGTTGCTTTTGGCATTGACTACGGTGTCTCTTTCTCTGCCGATCGCCAGACCTCATAGGGGCCGCGTGTCTCGCCGTGATAGTCCGCCTGTGCAAGTACAGCACTGATTTTTTTTGCCATGGCAATTTCTCGGGGGTACACCACATAGCGTGGTTTATCTTTGGCCAGCTGCTCTTGCAGGAAATGGGGCAGGGAGGCGTATTCGTCGTGTCCCTCCAGAATGTCAAAAAGGCGTTTGCGTCGATTGACCTCATCCACCCCCGCCTGTTGCTGAATATCTGCAAAACTAAAGTAGTCAATGCGAACAAACGCAGGGTAAGGATGATGGCGAAAGGTGGTAACCCAGGCCGAGACGGAAACTGGTGCATAGATTGTGGGACGGCCCGGCGTATCGTCGACAATGTCGCGCGCCAGAGCATGATCGAAAGGCGCTACCTTTGCTTTAGGCATGCCAATGGTCACCCCGTTTGCTTGCGACAGGCTCCAGCGGCTCGAGAGCAAAAGCAGTGTCATGATTATGAGGCATAGAAGTGTGGTGGAGGGTGCTCGAGGCCAGTTGGCAAGTAGGCGATTGCTCAAACCAGCCAGTGCCAGTGCGGCTGAAAACAGCAGGGGAAGTGCCCAGAATATTCGCCATTGCAGGGCGAGGTCGAACATTTCCGCCAGAAAAGGCGCAGTCCATGGATTGGGAATAGTCAGTACAAATATCAGTATCGTTGCGGCAAAAATTTTGGCGCGCCGTTTGTCCGCGACGAATAATGGAGCGAGTGGCAGAAGCGCAAGTATAAGTGCGCCAAGTATCCCATCGCCCAATACCATGTTGAGCCCATTACTTGCGCTCGCCTGCATCCCGCCATAAAGACCGTCCCCGAATTTGGTGCTTGACAGAATAGTTGCGCCGATCGTCGCAAAGCCTGCCGCAAATAGAGTGGCTCCGATCATGATGAATTTAAAATTGCGGCCCACCATATTCAGTAGTGCCGCAGCGCCTGTGGCACCAACAATGACAGGCACTGTAACCAGTGCCGAGGAGCTGAGTCCCATGCTGCAGACGATAATCATACCCAGCGCCAAACCGCGTCGCCAACCGGGTAATTCAGCAAATCGAAGCCCCAGCAGAAGACAAAAAGGGAGCGCGATCGTGACCAAAAGGGCTTTGCCCTGGAACAACCGTACAAACGCGAAATTACCAAAAGCGCGGTGTGTCTCGCCGCAGGCGATGATGAGCGTTAACCAGATGATCAAAATGCTGATTGCGCCCCGAGGTAGCAGGTAGCGTGCCAGTTGCCAGTGCACCAGCACTGCTGCCGCACCAAACAGGGCGGGGAGTGCCAGATAGTAAAGCGTCTGGTGATCGACCCCTGTGACCTGACTCAGGGCCGCAACGAGCAACTCATAGCTGTGGAGGCGATAAATAGGGTACTCGAGAGGCATCGAAGGGTCTGGCCAGAGACCGGATCGCGAGTAAAGCGCGTCCTGCGGGAAGTCCAGCGCGGTGACGACAAAGTTGAGATACTGGGCATCATCGATGTCGGGACGATGACTGATCAGGGTCAGGGTGGCCCCGCAAAGCATCAGTACGATGACGGTCGCACTGTTTCCGTTGCCCGCAGGAGAGCGGTAACTGTAACTGGGGTCGGCCTCGCTGCGGTAAATATGGCACAGAACAAAGATGGAGCCGACCAGTTGAATCGCCCACAGCGCCTCCCAGGGCGCGCCCAGGCGATCCAGCAGGATGAAGCCTGCGAGGTAGGCCAGCAGCGGCCAGTTCCGCATGGTTTTCACACGCGTACCTGCGGTCAGTGGTTGCGGCGATGAATTGGCGTGCGCGCTCCCCTCGTAAGGGCATAGCCACGCCCCTGCCAGTCCGGCAAAAATGGCCAGTGGCGACCATTGCAGTAACTGTGCGAAGCTGCCGCCGGTAAATATCATGAGGTAGCACAGGGCGGTCCAACTCGCGAACAGGCTGGTACCAAGTATCAGCACGGAATGTCCAAGGCGGTCGTTCACCACGTGTTCAAACCGCAAGGGCTACTATTAGCGCACCGCCGGTGTTCAGGCCCATACCCCTGTAAACCTCGTCATTACTTAAGGTGTTTCTGTTCATGGTAGGTGATGGAGACAGCCTCTTTTACTCCGAAGTCGACCACGCCGGTAACAGTATCGCGCTCAACCGGTTGTACATTGAAGGTATAGAGATCCAGTATTCTGTGGGCGAAGATTTCTTCCCCGTTTACCATGGCCAGAACCCCGGCGTTGAGAAAATACTGGTCGGATGTTAGCAGGCATTTGAACGGAAATGACAGAGTCACAACGGTGCCAGCGGCGAAGTCACTGGTCCCCAAAGTCTCGGTGTTTGAGGCGATACCGCCCACCTCGATACCCCTGATAGTTTTCACCAGGAAACTGAAGCGAACATCGTGCAGGGGCTTATCGAAGTGTACCTCATAACTGAAAACATAGGGCGCACCTCGTTGCAGAATATTGACCTTGCTCCCCTTTGCGTTGTGCAGCTGGGCGTTGCCGATTGTGGCACCGTGGGATTCGTAGGTGATCGTACTCTTGGGTGCCAGATTGGGGTCGTAGAAGTCTACTTTGCTATCCAGCTCAGTGTCTGTGTTACCGCTATCCTCGTTGTGGCGTTGTCGATGTGTTGAGGCTGCCTCGGCACGAATGGCCAGTAGAGTCTCCTCGAGTGACGCCTCAGTGGCATTGAGGATGCGATTGTAAAGCCCCATCACGAACTTTGGTTTACCCTCGCAAATTTTTTCGCCCTCATTTAACAATATGGCTCGGTCACAGAGCTCTACAACAGTCGTCTCCGAATGTGACACGAAGAGGATAGTCGTACCGTGCTTTTTAAGGTTTTCGATACGGGTAAAGCATTTGCGCTGGAAGGCCGCGTCGCCTACTGACAATGCTTCATCGATGATAAGAATATCCGGGTTTATACTGATGGCAATCGCAAATGCTAGCCTGACGTACATACCGCTGGAGTAAAGTTTAACCGGGCGATCCAGAAATACGCCGATGTCTGCGAAGTCTATGATCTCAGCGATCCGGTCTTGGATATCATCGGCGGACAGGCCGAGGATTGCGCCATTAATGAAAATATTTTCTCGGCCTGTTGCGTCGGGGTTGAATCCTGCGCCCAGTTCCAGAATGGCAGATACGCGTCCGTGATGTGTAACAAGGCCGCTGGTGGGGTTGAGGATGCCTGTTATCAATTGAAGTAATGTACTCTTACCACAGCCATTCCTGCCGACAATTCCCACCACCTCGCCCCGGTTTACCGTGAACGAAACGTCGGAGACTGCGGTAAAGCACTCCTTTGCGGTGTTTCGACTGCCCCTGAGCACGCCGAGGAAGCGATGAGCAGGACTCTGGTAAATATCGTAGGTCTTGCACAGGTTTTTTACTGCAATTGCGGGTGTATCAGAGGACATCGGCAAAGCCCACTTTCACGCGGATGAACAGTCTGTAGCTGAAATAGCTGAACAGCGCTCCTCCCGCGAGGAATAAACCGAGGGCCGTAAAGTTCGGCAGCTCACCGGCGAAAATAACCAGGCGTAACTGCTCGATCAGGAAGGTCAACGGATTGAGGTAAAGGAAGCCCTGCGCTCTCTCTGATAGAGCGCTAACCGGATAGAAAATGGGTGACGCAAATAGCAGTGCGGCGGCGAGCAGGCCTGTGATCTGCGAAATATCCCTGAAGAATACGCCCATTGCCGATAGCATCCAGGCCGTGCCGAGTGCGATCAGCAGCAATGGCAGCAGGATGAGTAGGGAAAACAGCGCTTCGGGTCCGGGCAGGCCCTGAAAAATCGTGACAAAGAGGAGCAGCAGCGCCAGGTTGACCGCCAGCCCGAGAGCGGCGGCAAGGGTTTGCACAATGGCAAGAACCTCCACAGGGAACACCGCTTTCTTGACGTAATTGGGGTTGCTGACGACCAGTTGTGGTGTGCTTGTCAGAATCTCGGCAAAAAAGCTGTGCAGTAACAGCCCTGCAAACAGCAGAAGTGCAAAAGCGTCAGATTCAAAGCCCGCATCGCCCCACTTGGCTTTGATTACCACCGTAAAGAACAGCGAGTAAATGCTCAGCATGATCAGGGGCGTCACCACGACCCAGAGTCCACCCAGCACAGAACCCGTGTACTTCAGTGTCAGTTCGCGCTTGACCAGTTGCGCTATCAGGTAGCGATTTGAGAGGGCAAGCCCAAGCATGCAAGAGTACCTTTTTTGTGACCTCTCACCGGGTCGTGTCCGCGGTGGCCGGTAAGTTGTCTCTTGTTATTTGTATGCTCCGATGGCCGCGCCCGGTATCGGCGCAGACTCCCCGGCCCCCCAGGCAATAAGCGTATGCCAGCACCGTTGCAGAATAAGGTGACCTATCTTCAATGTCCATCCCCCAGTTGAATCGCTTGGGGTGGGCGAGCGGCGCCATATTCAAATTATCAGTGACGCCGGCCTCGGTTGTTACTTCGCGCTCCGCAGGTGGTATACAATCTGGCGACAATAATGAAAATTGGAGCATCCATTACTTGAGCAGAAGCTGGAACGACTGGCGCGCCGATATCCTGAATCGACGTATGCTGATCTGCGTGTTCACCGGGTTTGCTTCTGGCATGCCGCTCTTTGTACTGATCCAGTTGGTGCCTGCCTGGTTGAGTGACAGTGGGGTGTCTCTGTCGGAGATAGGCCTCTTCTCCGCCGTAACCTTGCCCTATGCACTGAAATTCCTGTGGGCACCGATGATGGATCGCTATGTGCCGCCCTTCCTGGGTCGGCGCAGAGGCTGGATGTTTCTCACCCAGGTTGCGTTGATCCTGTCTATCGGTGCTCTCGGTATGTTTGATCCCTCCCGCTCCACCGCAGAAGTAGCGGCGCTCGCTGTAGCGGTGGTCTTCTTTAGTGCCAGTCAGGATATCGTGCTGGATGCTTATCGCAGGGAGATTCTGGCGGATTCTGAGTTAGGTATGGGCAGTGCCATTCACGTGCAGGCCTATCGGATAGCGGGGCTCGTGCCGGGCTCGTTGTCACTGATTCTTGCCGATGTGCTGCCTTGGGGCAGCGTGTTCTGGATTACCGCGAGTTTTATGTCTTTGGGCATTATGATGACCCTGTTGGTTTCGGAATCAGACGTTGACCTTCCGCCTCCGTCCAGTTTTGTACGCGCCAACCTGGAGCCGTTTCAGGAGTATCTGGGTCGAAAGGGCTGGTCAGGTCTCGTGCTGGTGTTGTGCTTCATGTTTTTGTACAAAATTGGCGACAACATGGCGACTGCACTGGCCACGCCCTTTTATCTCGAAATGGGATTCAGTAAAACGCAGATTGGTGTAGTGGCAAAACATGCAGCCCTTTGGCCTGCGATTTTCGGTGGCTTACTCGGCGGACTGGTGATGTTGCGTATCGGCATCAATCGGGCCCTATGGATTTTTGGGGTGGTCCAGGTGATCAGTATTTTCGGGTTTGCCCTGCTGGCAGACAGCGAACCGCACCTCTGGTTACTGGCCTGTGTTATTGGTTTTGAATACCTGGGAGTGGGCCTCGGCACAGCTGCGTTCACCGCATTCATTGCTCGTGAGACGAGTAAAACTTACGCTGCTACCCAGTTTGCCCTATTTACCGCATTGGCGGCCGTGCCGCGCTCGGTCGCCAATGCCAGCACCGGGATCATTGTCGAGGAATTGGGCTGGGTCCATTTCTTTCTTTTGTGTGCGATGGCGGCTCTGCCCGGCATGATTCTCCTCTACTGGGTCGCGCCGTGGCGCAGTGAGCCTGCGGCGGAGGCGGCATCGGGTTAGATTCTGGCGCCTGTTTGGGCAACGGGTCACGGTTGGCCACTTATTCAGGGCTTTCCGTGGTTATTTCAGGGAAGTCTAGATACACTTGTGCCCTATAAGAAGCTGTTATATGAGCCGGTATTTATGAAGTGTGATTGTCTTGCGGTGCTAGCTGGAAGGGATTAAATGGAGCCTCAGATCGTCAGTAGTTCCGTGACCAGCGCACCGGCGCGAGTGATTGCTGTTTTGGGCATGCATCGCAGTGGTACCAGTTGCCTGACCGGCACCTTGCAGGAAGCTGGTCTGTCCATGGGTGACATCCATACCTGGAACAAGCACAACGAGAAAGGAAATAGGGAAAACCAGCAGTTTGTCGATCTGCACGATCAGATACTGGAGGCAAACGGAGGTGCCTGGGATGACCCTCCCGAGAAAGTGAACTGGAGTGAGGCGCATATTGCAGCGGCGAAAACACTGTTGGCCAACCATTCGCAAGACGCCAGCTTCGGCTTCAAGGATCCTCGCGCGTTACTGGTGCTGGATGGCTGGAAAGCTATTTTCCCCTCTCTAGAGTTTGTCGGTATTTACCGCCACCCGAATGCGGTAGCCAAGTCGTTGGCCAAGCGTAGTAGTAAGACTCGCGAAGAGTCACTAAAGCTTTGGTACGCGTATAATCGAAGTCTCTATCGCGAGTACAAGCGCAAACCCTTTCCTATCTTGTGTTTTGATGACGAGGAATCTGTGTTGGATTTAAAAATTCACCGGGTGGCTGATGAGATGGGTTTTTCGCACGGTGAAAATAATGAGAAATTTTACACCGCAGAACTCAAACACAATGACAGCTCTGGCGACTCTCCGCTGCCTTGGAGAGTAAAGCGGCTGTTGCGTAAGTTAGAGAAGGCC
>CAJQQW010000431.1 GCA_905480565.1 uncultured Halioglobus sp.
GCAAAACAGCACAATCTCGGCCCATCCAATTTCCCCTTTTTTAAATAATTTCAGCGTTAAGCTATTGTTCAGAAGCATTCGTCTTGAGGCCGATTTTTTACCTGGCACAGTTTTGGCACACGTTTATCCAATAGAACGCTATAAAGTACAAATGGAAAAAGCAGCTATTTCGCTGTAATATGCTGACTTCTGTTGGGTGATGTTGTTTGATATTGGTAGGCGGCGGTCTTGAAAACCGTTGAGGGTTTATCCCCTCCGTAGGTTCGAATCCTACGCCCACCGCCACTTTCAAGCCTTTCCGCTGCCCCCACTATAGACACCGCTTGCAGAGAACCAACTGTTAAAGCCGACCGTGTTGCCGTTGCCGTCGACAAACTACTCGACTCCCTCGCCTCCAACTCCGCCGCCGCCCATTCTCGGCAGCGACTGCTCCTCAGCGTTTTGTGCCGCGAACCCTGGCGCCAACTGCACTGCGACAAGGGTGAGTGCTACGAGTAAAACAGACAGGGTGGGATTGGAAACTATCTATACATACCAAGTTCACTCAAGCTTCGTCCAAAACAACATGCAGCCATCGACCGCGCGATAAACCCCAATAGCACGCTCAGAAACGCGGGCAGCATACTGCGGCTTAGATCGTCCCACGCAAGACACATGGGACAGGCATTCAGTTACGGTTGGAGGTCCTGCGCGCTGTGCGGCGTGCAACCCGACGGCCTTCGTCTGCACTCGCTGAGGTGAAGCCAATAACCGCTCGGAAACCATCGTCCGTTGCTTTCATAGACAATTCACCCCCTGCCATGAATAGCGTCACCAGCACTGCACTTAGCAGCCATTTTCCACTTTTACTCATCATATTCTTCCCGTTCCAATTGAATCGCTAGTCGAATGTCGGTTGCAGCGCGTCAAAACCCGTTGCTTGTGTGTAGCCGTCTGGCGCACTGATTCTGAAGGTTGCTACCTCTACCGGCGCGTTCAGCTTCCAGTTGCTGAAATCCATCTCAAACTCAGGAGCCGCCGTCATCCATTTGGACGTAATCATGTACTTACAGGGCAGCTGGGTTTCAGCGCTCACCCAAAGATGCCAATCAACATCCGGGCCGCGAAACGACAGATAATGGCAGGACTCACCATTCACTGGCGCCAGTCCACCGTAAGACGATTCCAGCACATCCTCCAGCAAGCCCTGGGCCGCATCGGTATAGAACAAATCCCTGCCCGGCAGATACGCACCGGCCTCGACCATGCTATCCATAAGCTGATCAACTGTGCCGCTGGCTGGCATGCTGACTATCGCTTTCATCTTATTGCCCAGCATGTAGAGGCGCTCGCCGTCGTAGGACATTGTTTGATCAACCAGCGCGCCTTTGCGCGTAAAAATAAAACCAATCCCCGGCTCGCCCCGCTGCAATGTCACGATCCCATCTCGAAGACTTTTTATCTTCAGGCCGCTACTGAGAACCGCCTCCTCCGCAATCTGGACATCAGCCGAAATACTGTTGGCTTGCTCGAGCTGCCCGATGGACGCCGTCGCCATAGCCACCGGATCCACGACGTCGTCATCTGCCGTCGCAGCAAAGGGCGACCCTGCCAGCAGCAGTACTGATACAACCAAGGTCATTGTTGGTCTTACTGTAATATTAAGTCTGGGTCTCTTCATTGATGTATCCTTTATTTTTCGATAGGTCATTGATACTGCTGCAAAACATAACATTGTTGTGCATTAATTTTGCGCTCATACATGTCAATCGACCCGCTTGTCGAGCACGGGAATGAGTGAAACCGCGAAAAGCGGCCCTTGCGTTCCCGCAGTGTGAGCTCTGGCTCTCGCTCCCGCGCGAGTCGTATACAATCACAACTGACGGGATTAAAGTCAAGACGCGTTTCACAAATCACCCTTGAGCCTGCGGTGAAACGATAATGTCCGACAAGAACGCAGCGATAGCAATTATGGAGCAATACCCTTGAACAAGATCGTTCTGGCAATTGCCTGGATAGCAGGCTGGATTCATGTGTTTGGTTTTTCACCGGAAGGAGGACAATCGACCCTCGCGTTCATAAGCGAGGTTATGAAAACAGAGAATCGTCAGGTAGACCCGCTCGTGTTTATGGTTTTTAACCTATTGGGTATCTGGCCGTTCATTATGGTCGCTATGCTGGTGCAGGATGAGCAGGGGCGACTGAAAGCCTGGCCTTTCGCTTTCAGCTCAATGATCCTCGGCAATTCTGCGCTTTATATTTATCTGTTCCTCCGAAAACCACAGACTAAATTTCAAGAACCAGTGACATCACTCATTCGCTTTGCTGAATCCAAGCTGCTGGCCGGAGCATTACTGGCGCTTACACTTGCCCTGCTTTTTTACGGCTTCAGCGAGGGAGATTTCATGGTCTACAGGGAGGCCTGGACGACTCATTTCTTTGTCAATGTCATGACGGTGGATTTCTTTCTATTCACGATTGCGTTCGCCCTCATTCTCGCAGACGACATGCGCAGAAGAGAGATGCCGATAAATCGCTACTTCTGGCTTTACGCGCTGATGCCTGTGCTTGGCGCTACGATATACCTACTCCTGAGGCCGCCTCTGCCCAAATGACCCTCCTCGGAACGGCTCTACTCATTCATCGCGCATGTCGTGCGAGAGAGTCGAGGTTTCTCCTTTACGAGATGACGAAACCAGGCCTTGCGGAATGGGTAGCGAATGGCAATATATCCTATGAATGGTATCCACATCGATAATTGTCGAGGCATTTACAAACCATGACACACCCCGCAACACTAATGGCGTCCCTCGTCCTCAGCGTCTTGATGATACCTGCGGTTTTCGGCGCAGCGAGACCCAACGTGGTGTTGATCATTACCGACGACCAGAGTCCCATCGTTGATCGTGCGCCCGGGCACAATGACCCAAGCGCCTTCAGTCCCTACGGCAGCGATGTCTACACGCCGAATATCGAACGAATGGCGACTGAGGGTATTCGCTTTGATCGCGCCAATGTCGCCAGCACCGTTTGTACCGCGAGCCGATATAATTTTCTGACAGGCCGCTATGCGAGTCGATCTAGGGCGCCCCATTTCCTCACCCTTTATCCACCAGGTACTATGAGTCGACCCGACAACATGGTCGAGCTGGATCCGCCAGAAGGCCCGGCTACCCTGCCACAGCTCTTACAGGCATCCGGTTACCGCACGGGGTTTGTGGGCAAATCCCACGTCATCCGACACGACTTACTGCGCAACCCTCGGGTCACATGGAAGGCTGCGGGACTGCGCACCTACGCCAGGGATGCAGACCCCTATGACCCCGTTATAGGGGCAGCCCTGGCGCACAACCACGCGCGCTGGCGTGAATGGTTACGCCCCTACGGATTTGATTTCGTCGACGGTGTATACCCGGCAAACCTGCTGGAACTGTTCATGGACGCAAATAATCAGCATCATCTCGAATGGACTGTCAGCAAAGCACGCAATTTTCTGGAAGGCTCGCGAGGCAGCAAACAGCCGTTCTTTCTGTATTTCGCCACGACAATTCCTCACGGCCCGGCGCCCTATCGTAAGCAACCCAGCCCCTATCCATTCGGCTTCGGCGGACCGATATTTCCTTTCGGACTCGACGGCGATATACACATTACGCCGGAGGGGATTACCCGCGATACTTTTAATTTTATGCCTTCCCGCGACGAGATTAAGAAGAGCAACGCCGCAGCCGGTTTTCCTGAGCAACTGGCCTACATGACCTGGCTCGATGCGGGCGTAGGCGCAATTCTGCAGAAGCTTGACGACATCGGCGCCGGCAGCAACACCCTGGTCATTCTGACCTCAGACCACGGTAGCTGGCGACGAGGGAAAGCCACGCTCTACGAGGGCGGGATGCATATACCCCTGATCACTCGCTGGCCTGCGTCGCAACAAGCCGGTCGGAGTTTCGAGGGGCTGGTCAGCAATGTCGATATCGCCCCAACTGTGCTCGATCTCGCCGGCGTCGACGTAGCAGATGGAGTGGTCGATGGCCGCTCTTTTCGTCGCGTCCTCGAGGGTTCCAACTTACCATACCGCGATGCCGTATTTGCCGAACTGGGCTGGGCCAGAGCAGTGAAAACGGAGCGCTGGAAATATATCGCCCTGCGCTACCCTGACCCTGTGCAGAGACAGATAGATGAGGGCGTCCTGTTTGAATACGCAAAAACCGCGCCCCGTCAGAGGCCTTATTACACCTTGAACAGCAGCCTCGGCTTCTTCGCCGCCGAAAACAATCCCCACTACTTCGCGCCGAACCAATTGTTTGACCTGCAGGCGGACCCCCGCGAGACGCGCAATGTCATTGCCGAACACCCAGCGGTGGCAGCACAGTTGCAAGCGCGCCTGGCAGGCTGGCTGCGAACGTTTCCAGATCGTCCGTTTGGCGAATTTAACCCAGTAGCGCAGCCTGAGACACCGCTCTGACGTTGACTAAACACCTAACACCCTGATTTTTCTGGGGATCAAAAAATACATCACGGCACTCTGGCCAATATTTTCTCAGTAATTTCACTTGGATTTTGGATATTTCGCCCTTATTATCTGTCCAAGACAACGAGACACCTCTCTCATGCTTTTTATGGAGAAATCTATGCAAGACAATGGCTTATACCGTACAGATTCAATGGGTATTGAATCTGCGCTGAGTACCAACAAGGTACTTAAAAATACCTACATGTTGCTGGGCATGACATTGCTGTTCAGTGCTGTCACCGCCGGTATCTCTATGGCAATGGGAATGAGTCATGGCATGGCCCTGGTTTTCATGCTCGTGGGTTTTGGCCTGCTTTTTGTCGTAAACCGACTGGCTGACAGCTCCAAAGGCCTGCTGGCGATTTTTGCCTTTACCGGCGTAATGGGCGCCTCTATCGGCCCCATGCTTAACTACTACCTCGCAATGCCGGGCGGCCACTCGCTGGTCATGCAGGCGCTGGGCGGTACTGCGATCGTATTTTTTGGCCTGTCAGCTTACGCGCTGACCACCCGCAAGGATTTCTCCTACATGGGCGGATTCCTTATGGTGGGCCTGCTTGTGGCAGTCGTCGCAATGATCGCTAATATCTTCCTGGCGATTCCTGCGCTGTCCTTGACGATTTCTGCCGCTGTCGTGATGATCATGTCTGGCCTTATCCTGTTCGACACCAGCCGCATCATCAATGGTGGTGAGAC
>CAJQQW010000432.1 GCA_905480565.1 uncultured Halioglobus sp.
ATGAAGTGTTCTTCGACAACGTGCGTGTTCCTATTGAGAATCGTATTGGCGAAGAGGGTAAGGGGTGGACCTATGCAAAATCTCTGCTTGTTCACGAGCGGCTCTCCATCGCTGAAGTAGCTAACTCTGTTCGCGCTCTTAGCCTGCTGAAGGACGAAGCTCGCGGCCAGGTGAATGGCAGTCAAACTCTGCTGCAGGACCCTGTTTTTGCAAAGCGCTTGGCAGATGTCGAAATTGACCTGATGGCTCTGGAATACACTGAACTGCGAGCACTGGCTGCTATTGCCGAAGGCAATGAGCCCGGTCCGGAGTCCTCGCTGCTGAAGCTGCAAGGCACAGAGATTCAGCAGACCATTCAAGAGCTGCGTATGGATGTTGCGGCCTACATGAGTGGCACACTTGGTCGCAACGAACGGGAACTGGAGGCTGGCGAAAATATTCGCAAACTGTACTTCCGAGGACGTGCATCGTCAATCTACGGTGGCTCGAACGAAATTCAGAAGAACATTACCGCCAAATATGTACTTGGTTTGAAGGGATAGAACGATGAATTTTAATCTAAGTGAAGAACAGGGCCTTATCAGAGACGGCATTGCCCGTTTTGTAGCAGAGAACTACAGTTTCGAGCAGCGCAATAGCGCGATCGCCATGGACAAAGGGTTCAGCCGGGAACACTGGCAACAGTTTGCCGAGCTTGGCTGGCTGTCTATACCCTTCGCGGAAAAACACGGCGGTTTCGGGGGTGGTCCGGTTGATACGATGGTCATTATGCAGGAGTTCGGCCGAGGGCTTGTTGCTGAGCCTTATTTGGCGACTGTGCTCCTGTTCGGCGGCCTACTTCAGGAAGCTGCGGACTCTGCGCTGCAAGGAAAGTATCTCCCGGCGATCATAGGTGGTGATCTGCAAGGCGCCCTTGCTTATCTGGAACCTCAGAGCCGTTACGAGTTAACTGATATTCTCACTACCGCAATTCCAGATGGCGATAGCTGGGTCATCAACGGTGAGAAAAACGTGGTATTGAATGGTGGCGCAGCGGAAAAAATTATCGTTACCGCGCGCACGAGCGGCGGTCAATCAGATCGAAAGGGTGTGAGTCTGTTTCTGGTAGACGCAGGCGCCAGCGGTCTTTCTCGAGCATGTTACCCCATGAATGACGGACAGGAGGCTGCAGACATCGAGTTTGTTAACGTGAGTGCGGAAGCGCTTATCGGGGAGGTCGATGAAGGGTACGCGGCCATGGCAGTCGTAGTCGACCAGGCTCACCTCGCCATTTGCGCACATGCTCTGGGGTTGATGGAAGCATTAAATGCGCAGACGCTCGACTACTGCAAGACACGAGAGCAGTTTGGCGCCACAATTGGCAGCTTCCAGGCGCTGCAGCATCGCCTCGTCGATATGTTTGGCGCCTGCGAGAACGTCAAGTCCTTGCTGTTTAGAGCAGTATGCACGGCGCAGGAGCATAGTGACGATGCCCAGCGCAGCCTGCTGGCGCTCAAAACCATGTCAGGCCGTGCCGGTAAGCTTATAGGCGGTGAGGCTATCCAGTTGCACGGTGGTATGGGGATGACGAATGAATTGTCTGTGGGATTTTATGTGAAGCGTTTGATGCTGCTTAATAACCTGTTTGGCGACTCAGACCATCATCAGCGATTATTCGCGGAATTGGAAAATGACACGCCAGCGGGTGATGCGCGCGCAGCCTGAATATCTGGAGGCAGCAATGATTCTGGAGGTTGCTGTGCTGGATGTGATCCCTGGCCAAGAGGCGGCTTTTCAAGCCGCCTTCGCTGTGGCAGAAACTATTTTGTCGTCGATGCGGGGTTATCATTCGCACCAGCTGCAACAGTGTCTTGAAAAAGACAACCGCTACTTGTTGTTAGTGGAGTGGGAGAAGCTGGAGCATCATACAGAGGGATTCAGGCAGTCGCCGCGTTATGAGGAGTGGAGCGCCTTGCTGCATCATTATTACGATCCATTTCCTGAAGTACAGCACTACCGAAAAATTGTACAGCCTCGCTCGCCCTAGGGGGCTACATTGCCTCAGCGGTTATGATGATTTCTGTGGATCCAGATGGCAAGGAGATAGCAGTCCCGTCCTCGCTGACAGTATAGTTTGGAAAGATGTCATCCACACCCTCCACCCATGCAGCCTCCATGCCGGGAAAAATAAGCGGCGGCACCACGTGATAGTAGACGAGGTGCCCGACACCTGCCTCCCTGGCTGTTTCGGCAGCCTCCACAGGTGATGCATGATAATCAAGAATGTCGAACGTAATCTTGGCGAGCACCTCGTTGCCAACTTTTTTGGCCGTTTCATGCATGATCATCACAAGGTCATGAGACAAAGCTTCATGCAGCAAAAGATCGACCCCCTGTGCAAAGTGTTCGAGGTTAGCTGATTGGGCCGTATCACCACTGATCATAAGCGAGCGGTCCTTGTATGTGAATAAATAGGCAACAGCAGGCCGTACTGGATCATGTTCAACGGCTAGGGCCTGTATCTTCAGTGCGCCGCCTTCATATACCGTTACCAACGAGCCCTCCGGGGGCGAGGGGAAAGGGGCTGCATTCATGCCTGCACCCTCCAGAGGCGCTACGAGGTCGGTATGATGCTCATTGCGATATAGTTCATCTTGCGCGTAGGCAGCGTTAAAACCTTCGACTACGGCTTGCACACCTTCTGGCCCAATCACGGTAAGGGGTGAGGTATTTGCGCCGTTAACCCAACGAATAGTTGCCATTTCACCCAGTCCATCGATATGGTCCGAGTGAAAGTGAGTGAGTAATACTGCCTGTATATCTCCAACGGGGTAACCCAAAGTTATAAGATTCCGCAGACCATTCGTTCCTGCATCGACGACAAAGAACTGTTCGCCCGCGATTACGCCGATACACGGTCCAGAGCGATTGGAGGAAGGCAATGGGCCGCCGGCACCACAAACGACAACATGCAAACCATCTTCTAGACTGTCGATTGTGTTTAAGGTCATCCGTGCCTCGGCACCTCGTGCCATTATTGTCTTGGCAATAGGTCCACGCTGGTTGTAAACGAGAGCAGTGACAAGCAAAAGTACGAATAAGGCAAACGTAAGCTTTTTCATAGGAACTCCTGTCTTGGTGTTATCGCACCGAAAACGCATTTCGGTAACGAATGAAAAACGAGCGAGCGGTCAGGTGATGCCTGCCAATTTGCGGAACAGGCGGTTCATCCCTCCGATCCAGCGGTCGTAATCAGCGGCCTTGCGCGTCATATACTCCTTTACCTCTCGGTGAGTGAGAATCAGGAATGCCTCCCGCTCAAGGTGTTCGACCACGATTTCAGCCAGTTGCTCGGGCTCAATCATGCCGTCGCCAGACGCCGCCTGAGAACCCTCGTCATCAATATTCGCAATCATAGCGGTTCTCACCGCCTGTGGGCACAACATGGATACCTTTATGCCCCGATGAGCATAGGTCAAGGCGAGCCACTCTGCAAAACCCACAGCAGCATGTTTGGTGGTGCCATAGGCAGCGCCACCGATTTGATTGAGCAGACCGGCGGCTGAGGCCGTTATAAGAAAGTAGCCTCCACCGCGCTTAATCATGCGTGGAACAAGGCACCGGGAGGCATAGACATGGGACATGACATTGACGTCCCAGCTTGTCTGCCATTCATCGTTATCTGCTTGCTCATCGGAGCCCAATGCAACCCCAGCGTTACTGCAAAAGAGGTCGATAGGGCCCACGGTTCTCTCTGTTTCCTCTATAACGCGGCGCACATCAACTTCTTTCCCTACATCCGCCGTCATGGCAATACAGCCGCACTCAGCAGCGGTCTGCTGTGCAGTATCCGAGTGCAGATCAACGGCTATTACTGCCTGAGCTTCAAGGGACATGAAGCGGTATACCAGTGCCTTGCCAATACCACTTCCGGCGCCTGTGACAACAACAACCTTATTTTTAATATGCATATGGACCTCTTCGGGCGTGCTGATGGTGAGTTATAAGCAAATATTCTGTGTGTGCTAATGGCGGAAGAGGTAGGAGTCGAACCCACCAGGCGTCTTGTCGACACCTCACTGGTTTTGAAGACCAGGCACCCCACCGGGGGCGTCGCTCTTCCGACAGTAACGCTGAAGTCTACGCACTAAACAGCCGCGCTGGAAGCGACCTGTCCAAGACGATGCGGGTATTGTTGCGCCGTTGAGTGAAACGGATCTCGTCAAAGTACTCCAGTATCTCGATAGTGAGGTTGCGCCCCGTTCCCCACTGTTGCTTGGCAACAGCAACGCTGATCTCTGCGTTTGCCTCGTCCAGCTGAATGATGTTCTTGGCAAATCCAAGCAATTGTGAGGGCAGGGCGTAGCGACGGTCTGACACCCGAAACGCTTGACTGTGTTTCACCGCACTCTGCGCGGCTATTTTTACATCTTCTATAGTGATGCCCGTGCGAACAGCAATCTCCGATAGCACGGGAATTGCTGCACCGCTTGTTGACAGGCATGCTTTTACAAGTCGCCACTGATTATCGGCTCCATCCTTGGCATGCGGAATAAATCCCGTCTGAATGATATAGCCCCCGACGAGGCCTAACGCCCCATTTTTCAAACAGGCGGAGAGCACACCTAATACGAGAGGAATGCCGTACTTTGAGCCCATGGCCCGCTGAACCAGGTCAGGCCTAATGCCTTTTTCATGCGGACGTTCTCGGTGCCATGCGGAGACGAAAGAGATAAGCTCCTGCTCTGTCGCGGACCATTTCGCCCTGCTAGTCAGCCATGATTTGTCGTCTGCGTAAAAAGCCCTGCCAGCATTTATGCCCGGCAGTGCCTTAGTCTCATGAGGCATATTCCACGCACGCCGGAAAAGTGCGAGATCAACAACGTGATCCTGTTCTAAAAGACGGCGCAGCGCAGCGTCAGGTGTTGGCTCTGCCATCGATTCAAGGTACACAAGCCTGTGCTTATCCGGTTTGCTACAATAAAAACCCTGTGGATCCAGAATAACACCACCGCCCAGCAGAGTTTCTTCAGAGGCATCGCGCAACAAGTAACGCTGGCCCGTGAAAGCGGGAACAGGCTCATCCAGCAACAGATGCGCTATTACATTGTCACCCGCGTTTAACCCGAGCGATGATGTTTCGCACCTGTAACGTGCGAGCCGGCCGGTAACCCGTTGCGAGCCAAGGTAAACCTTTACCGGAGTCAGGTGCTTTAGGGAGAAACGGAGCGTTTCCAGAAGCTGTAAACGCACGTCCAGGCACTCTGATAGCGGTGCTGCACTCGGCCCTAGCAGCCAGCCACCGCGAGCCACCTTACCCTTGCCGCTAAGATTTAGCGCACAGCGCTGCCCTACGGTCGCGCTCAATGCGTTCCTGTCGTGCACGCGCAAGCCGCGAACCTTTAAGCTGGCTCCGCCCGGCTGCACCAGTACCTCATTGCCTGTGCTGATGGTGCCACTTGTGACTGTGCCCGTCACCACGAGCCCCGCACCCTTCACGTGGAATACACGATCCATCGACAGACGAAATACACCGGTGGCATCACGCGTGTCGCATTGTGATGCACAATTCAATAAGTAAGCCCTCAGGGAATCTATACCGAAGCCATTCTTGTTATTAACTCGAAACGGGGCTTCTTGTTGCCAACGGACGTCGTGCAGAAGTTCGCCTACGTTGGATTCAACAGCGCGCAACCGCTGTTCATCCACGAGATCGATCTTGCTAATAACAGGGATAATGCGTTTAACACCGAGAATGCGTATTACATCGAGATGTTCCCGGGTCTGCGGCATGACACCATCGTCTGCAGCGACCACGAGTAAAGCCAAATCAATACCTCCAACGCCGGCTATCATTGTATTGATAAAGCGATGATGTCCGGGGACATCGATAAAACCAACAGGCAGCTCCGTTACATGCGGCAAGTAGGCATATCCGAGGCTGATAGATAAGCCACGTCGCTTTTCTTCCTCCAAACGATCGGTATCGACCCCGGTAATGTGTCTAATGAGTGACGTCTTACCATGGTCAACATGGCCCGCAGTGGCGACAATCACCGCGCGATATACTGAAGTTGACCAATGAACGCGTCTTCGTCTTTCACCTCAAGGCAGCGCAAATCCAGCCAAAGAGAACCGTTGTGTAGCCGTCCTACAACAGGGGCGGGTGGGTTGCGCAGGCTTTGCTGCAGATGACGCAGGGACGCGTCATCGCCCGTCGCGGGCCTGCACTGCAGTGCAGCACTTTCCAGTAAATCTACCGGCAGAGACCCGCTGCCCACCTGGCTGAGGCAACGCTCAACAGTCACGGAGTAAGACGGCCCGATGGCCTGTTTGATACGGGGGAGTAGCCTTTCTCCCTGAGCACGAATATCTGCTTCATCACGGGTCAGGTAACGCAGAGTTGGCAGGCTTTTTAGCAAGTCATTCGGGTCGCGATATAGCTTAAGGGTTTCAGCAAGGGCGGCCAGTGTCATCTTGTCGACTCGCAATGCACGCTTAAGCGGATTTTTTCTAATCGCATCAATCAGGTCGTGGCGGCCGGCGATCAGTCCTGCCTGCGGTCCGCCCAGAAGCTTGTCGCCACTGAACGTGATGATAGAGGCTCCTTGAGCCAGTGTTTCAGCGGCAGTGACTTCTCCGGGCAAGCCCAGCGCAGCGAAGTCCACCAGATTGCCGCTGCCCATATCAACGACCAGCGGGAGGGAGTGTTCTGCCGCAAGAGCGGCCAATTCCATCTCTGCAACACTGTGCGTGAAGCCTTCTACTTGATAGTTGCTGGTATGTACTTTCATCAGTAACGCGGTGTTGTCGCCAATGGCGTTGCGGTAATCTGTGAGGTGAGTGCGGTTAGTCGCACCTATCTCGACCAGTTGGCAGCCGGCGCGAGCCATTACTTCCGGTATCCGAAATGAACCTCCTATCTCGACCAATTCGCCCCTGGATACGGGAACCTCACGAGCTAGCGCCAGTGTATTCAGCACGAGCAATACGGCGGCGGCGTTATTGTTCACCACAGTTGCTGCCTCTGCGCCAGTCAACTCACAAACGAGCGACTCAACATGAGAATCTCGCTCACCGCGACGACC
>CAJQQW010000433.1 GCA_905480565.1 uncultured Halioglobus sp.
CAGGAATGGGGCGGCTCTTTTCGCGGCGCATGTGCCGTCGGCAGGTAGCGCGCTGCCCCTATCTTTTCAGCGTTGCGCCGGAAGGTTTCAGCGCGGGAGTATCGTCCCACCGAACGCCGCCTGCGAGGCGGGACTTTCCTCCTACCCACGCCTTACTTGACGACGCCTGGCGTGGCCACCTCGCGGCCACTGAGCACGTATTATCGGCGCAGCCCTATCTCCTGGGCGAGCGTTTTACACTGGCTGATGCCAGTGCATACGGTCAGTTGAGTATGAATCTTGTAGACCCCGAAGCTTGCGACCTGATGGAGCAACTGGCACCTCTTACGCATGCCTGGCTCTGCAGCATCCGTGATGGTAAGCATGCCGGGGGGACTGGAAAGCTAGCGCTCTCCGGCGCCTTGTGCCCCCTGCTAGGCATGATCGGCGAGACATTCCTGCCACTGATGGTGCAGAATGAGCAGGCCTACGAGGCCGCTTTGGCACAGGGTGAAACCTGCTTCAATGAGGCGGCGTTCTGCCGCGACCAGTCCTTGTACTGCGGACAACTGATGGGATACCCCTTCCGCAGCGTGGTGAAAACGTTTCAGGTGCGGGTGTGGCGTGAACTTAAGCAGCAATGGCAGGCGCTGGATGATGCCAGGCGAGAGGAGCTGGCGGTGCTGTTCCCGCTGGGGAGTGTTGCCTGCCTGGACGGGCTTGCGTTGGAGCCAGCCTGACGCGTCAGAAGCGGCGTTCGCCAGAGACCGGCGTCATATGTCTACTTTTCATGCAGGTAAACTCTGATAGCCGAATTTAGTGGTCTTTGGGGCTTGCAATCCGAAATTAATACACTGATTATATATACAGTAGTTTTGGCGCATAGCGCTGCATTGGAGTCACGCGAAGTGAATCCTGCGCAGAGACTGAATTTACTGAACAAACAGCATAAATAGAGAGGCCTTTATGGACGCGAACAAGGGAAAAGCACTGGATGCAGCACTGAGCCAGATCGAACGACAGTTTGGCAAAGGCACGGTGATGCGCATGGGTGATCGGGAGCACGTTGAAATTCCGGCTATTTCGACCGGTTCGTTGGGGCTGGATGTCGCTCTGGGCATTGGTGGTCTGCCGCGGGGGCGTATCTGTGAAATTTACGGTCCAGAGTCGTCTGGTAAGACAACCCTTACCTTGCAGGTTATTGCAGAGGCACAGAAAGTTGGTGGCACGGCGGCATTTATCGACGCGGAGCACGCGCTCGATCCTTCCTACGCTGAGAAGCTAGGCGTCCAAATGGACGATCTTATCCTCTCGCAGCCGGATACCGGCGAGCAGGCACTGGAAGTGGCAGAAATGCTGGTGCGCTCTGGCGCTGTTGATGTCTTGGTTATCGATTCAGTTGCTGCACTAACGCCAAAAGCGGAAATTGAAGGCGACATGGGCGCCTCTCATGTCGGCCTGCAGGCTCGCTTGCTCAGTCAGGCCATGCGGAAATTGACCGCGGCTATCAAGCAGACCAACAGCCTGGTGATTTTCATTAATCAAATTCGTATGAAGATTGGCGTGATGTTCGGTAATCCGGAGACCACTACAGGCGGTAATGCCCTGAAGTTCTACTCATCTGTACGCCTGGATATACGTCGGATCGGTGCGGTCAAGGATGGCGATGAGGTTATCGGCAATGAAACCCGCGTGAAGGTAGTGAAGAACAAGGTATCCCCTCCCTTCAGGCAGGCCGAATTTCAGATCATGTATGGACAGGGTATTTATCGTATGGGCGAGGTAATCGACTGGGGTGTAAAGCTGAACCTGGTGGATAAGTCCGGAGCCTGGTACTCCTACAAGGGCGATAAAATTGGCCAAGGCAAAGCGAATGCGGCAAAATTTCTTGGAGATAATGCTGCTGTCGCCAAGGAGATTGAAGATCAGATACGGGCTCAGTTGCTGGCCCCCGATGCTCAGGAAAAGCCTGAAGATGATGTCGTAGAAGCGGCTGAGAAAGCCAGTGAGGCCGAACCTGAAAAATGACGTGCTTGCCTGATACGAAGGCCAACAACGATGCAATAGCGCCGGGTTCCTGTCGATTTCGGCAGCATGCCCGGCACTGGTTTAGATGCGCTTCTGTGCATGTCTGATCAACCACAAATTACTTCGGCCGATGTTCGACTCGCTGCTATGGATTTGCTGGCGCGACGTGAACATTCTGTGATCGAACTCAAACGTAAATTGCAGCGACGTTTTGGGGACGAGTGTGCGATCGACGACCAAGTGGCCAGGCTCGCCGAGGAAGGTTTGCAGAGCGATGCCCGTTTTGCCGAAAGTTTTCTGTGTCAGCGTAGCGGAAGCGGATATGGTCCCGCCCGGCTGAAAGCCGAGTTGAGGGAACGGGGTTTGTCAGACGAACAGATCGACCGAGGGCTGCAGGAGCTGGTCGTCGACTGGTGCGAACTTGCATCGCAGGTATTGGAAAAAAAATTCGGCCCTGAGCCCCCGGTCGATGTCAGAGAGAAAGCGCGCCGTCTGCGTTTTATGCAGTACCGCGGTTTTTATCAGGAGCATTATCAACCACTGTTTCCGTGATAACCGTTATCTTCCATTGCCCTGTCGGGCACTTGGATGGCTATCCGTCCGCCGTCATAATTGGTTAGATGACCGATCCGCTGCGTAATTGGCGGCCGTTGCGATGGGCAAAAAAATAGAGGCTAATCAGGGGGTAGCCTGTTGCTCCGTCCCCCGGTAATGCGCTGATTCATGGCGTTGCCCCAAAAATATGTGAATTATCGATATCTTTGCCTTTCTGGACAAGCAACTCTGTTAGCCCGGTAACTATCGGCGTATGGTACGAGCAGGATACTGGGTGCAGGAGTATAGGAATGAAAAGTGTATTTCATACGGTATTTTTGCTGGCGATTGTCGTTTGGGGGCCGTTGGTGCAGGCCTATGAACAAGGCGACTGGATTCTGCGGTTTGGAGCGATCACGGTCGATCCGAATGCCAGCAGCCAGGATGTCAACCTGCCCGACGGATTGGTCGCGGAAGTTGATGTCGACGACGACACACAGCTGGGTTTTATGCCTGCTTATATGATGACTGACAATATTGCCTTTGAATTGGTAGCGGCGACACCGTTTGAGCACGATATCGAGGCGAAGGGCAAAGGGTCAATCAAGGGCACTAGTTTGCCCGCAGGCTCAACCAAACACCTTCCACCAACACTGATGTTCCAGTATTACCCTCGCGGAGGGAAAAGTGGCTGGCAGCCTTATGCGGGTATCGGCATTAACTATACGGTGTTCTTTGACGAGGACGTCGATGACGAATTAGTTAACCTGCTCGGCGATCTAACGGGTGGAGCTGTGGATAACGCGGATCTCGATCTTGGTGATTCCTTTGGCCTCGCATTTCAGGTGGGCGTGGATGTGCCGTTCTACGAGAACTGGGCATTCAACGCAGCCGTCTGGTACATGGATATCGATACGGAGGCCAGTATCACTGCGAAGTCAGGGGGAATGCAGGTGGACAAAGTTGAGTTCGATGTACATATCGATCCGTGGGTATACAACATCGGAATAGCCTACCGCTTCTAGGCCGCACTACGGCCTCTTCAAGGCTGCCTCCCGCCGCCGACACTGTCGTCTGACGAGACGGCGATGGGGGTGTTGCTCCGGCACCACGCGATTCTTGCGGATATTGTGTGCTGGCCGGGGCAGGACTGAGTACATTTCTTGCCTGCATGGATATTTCTAGGTATTTTCTCCATAGGCTAGGGCGACGGTCGCTGATGCCGAAAACAGGGAGCTCAGCATGGAGCCAGAAGAATATAATGGCGAATATCAGATGCATGAAGAACTATCTACGGAGTTTCACGATCCGCTGATTCGGCGCCTCCACTCGCTTATTCGTGCCTGTGTAAAAATGCTCGCAATTTTAATGGTGGTGGTTATTTTCCTTGGTGTCATTGATGTTTGCTATATCCTTTATGAACAACTGAAAGAGCCGCCGCTCCTTCTGCTATCTGTCAGTGATATATTCGAAGTGTTTGGCGCCTTCATGGTTGTTCTTATCGCTATCGAAATCTTTATTAATATTCGTCTATACCTTGGGTCTAATACGCTACCCATTCGCCTCGTCGTTGCCACAGCGCTCATGGCTATTGCGCGAAAGGTTATTGTGCTGGACCTTAATCTGACCTCGGCGAATGAAGTCTTGGCGATTGGAGTGGTGACAATCGCATTGGGTATCACTTACTGGCTGGTAGACAAGCCCGCCCCGGTTGCGAAACCCTCCGGCGCGAAGCCGTGAGCGGTTTTGTCACTTTCGCTGTATTCTCTGGTGGCCTGCAAGAATGTGTCCAATCGCAGCGCGCGCAGTGGCGCATATGCTTGGTATAGATCGTTGGGCAGTGAACCAATTAGCCTATTGCTACGTAACCGTACGCACGAAATAGTGACTGAAAAGTTGACGGGCGCGAGTAGTGACGTCTGCCGGTCAGCTGGATTATCGAGTGAAAAATAGAGTTGGACAATACTGTGCAAAAGTTTCTCGAGGCTGACCTCACTTTATTTGCCGTCCCGCTATACGTGCTGGCGGTGCTGCTGGAGATGCGCTGGTCAAGGCAGCAGGGCCTTGATCTCTATCGTGGTGCCGATACAAGGGCATCATTGGCTATGGGGCTGCTTGCATTGCTGGTAGAGCTTCTCCCCAGGGTGTTAGCCATTCTCGTAATGGTCAAGTTGCACGAGATCAGCCCGCTGCGTGATGTGGTGCAGTACCAGTGGTGGGCGTGGGTGTTGTTGTTTTTTCTTGATGACTTCAGCTACTACTGGTTTCATCGAAGTAACCATGAAATTCGGCTGTTTTGGGCGGGGCACGTGAATCATCACTCCTCTCGCAGGTTGAATTATGCCACCGCTCTGCGTCAAGGGGTCGGGGAGCGGGTGCACAAGTTTTTGTTTTGGTTGTGGTTGCCGCTGCTGGGGTTTGACCCGGCAATGATTATTACCATGATTAGTCTCAATCTATTTTATCAATTCTGGATTCACACCACGGCAATCGATCGCCTGCCCAATTGGTTTGAAACCATCTTCAATACACCGTCTCATCACCGGGTGCATCACGCGTCAAATGTGCGTTACCTCGATCGTAATCACGGGGGGGTATTGATCGTTTGGGACAGGCTGTTCGGTACGTTTAGTCAAGAAGTTGCCGAGGAGCCCGTGGTTTACGGGCTGACTTCAAATCTTGAGTCCGACGATATTCTGACCGTGGCGCTGCATGAGTATCGTATGTTGTGGCGAGATGTTCGACGTGCCCGTCACTGGCGTCAAAAGTGGCGCTATTTGTTGTTGGCGCCTGGTTGGAGTCACGACGGGCCCGACAAGCGTGCCAATACGCTTCGCCGAGGTAGCGCCACATAGCGTGTGACCGATTCTAAACGGCATACCATGCGTGGTGAGCGCTATCCTAACGTAGAAAATTAGCCGCTCACTGTCCTCAGGTTCACGACGAAGTTCTTTTAAGCAATTTGCTCATTCTTGAGGGGTATGAGGACTCGTTCAGTATAGAGCTCAAGGCAACGCCACGCCCGGTCGAGTGGCATGCCGCCAATAAGTGGGTGGATCGCCGCAAAAAAATCCTTTCGTTCACGGTGGCGTTTTATGCATTCGGCCGGTGTGATGATTTCGTAACGCTTTTCCGCCCGCAGAGCGTCGACGGAGTCGCTGTTGAATTCCAGTGGCCGGTTTACGCCCTCTGTTTTCCAGCTGCTGTATTCAATGACTTCATTGAGAAAATACCTTCCTAATTCATCCCAGGCTTGGTCCGGTTTTTCGTGAATGAACAGCACAGAGAAGTCCGCCGGAGGGGAGTGGGTAAATCCCTTCTTGCCATAATGTTCAAGCTGTTCAAAATAGTAGGCCTCTAGTTCTGGCTCGGCTACTGGCGGCGCAAAAGGCAGGCCGAGTCGTGCGGCTCGCCTGGCCGCGGGCTTACTCATGCCGCCTACCAGAAAAACGGGGTGGGGTCTGCTAAAGGGTTTGGGTGTAACGTTGACTAGTTTGCCATTGTATTCGAAAGGTGCGTCTTGCCACGCCAAGAGGAGAGTTTCCAGCACGTGGTCCATCCACTTTCCGCGGTCTGCAAAGGGCTTGTTGGCGATATGGTACTCGACCTCGCGGTAGCCCATGCCCGCCACAAAATTGAGGCGACCCTCACTGAGGAGATCCACAACAGCGATATCCTCCGCGAGGCGAATCGGGTCGTAGAGAGCGACCAGCAGTGCCATGATGCCTATGCTGCATTGTTCGGTGCGCCCAGCAATAGCGGAGGCCATGGTGAGGGGTGAAGGCAGCCAGCCGTTATGCGCCACATGGTGTTCTTCCACATTAACACTGGAAAAGCCATTACGGTCGGCGTACTCGGCCATATCGAGGGCTGTTCGATAGCGCAGTGAACGCAGAGCGGGGTCGGCTTCGGCCCCGGTAAGGTTCAGGCGCAGATTAGCGCTGATATTTAGCAAGGCGCCAGCGTCAGGCAGCTTCCTGAGGTGCTGGTTGGGTGCCGCGGATGAGCGCACCCGGTACCGCACCCGTGTACTTTCCATTCTGCATAATGATTTCACCATTGACGATGGTGGCGACGTAGCCTACCGCGCCCTGGAACATGCGCCGTCCGCCGGCGGGTAGGTCAAACTCGATGCGTGGGACTTCCAGTTGCAGTTGGTCGAAGTCAATCAGGTTAAGGTCGGCTTTCATGCCTACTTCTAGCGTACCGCGATCTTGCAAGCCCACGCACCGGGCGGTGTCGCGAGTTTGCATCTTCACCACGTCCTACAGTTGCAAGCGGTGTCCTCTCTCTCTGTCCCGAACATAATAGCTGAGCATCTGTGTGGGTACGCTGGCATCGCACAAGACGCCGCAGTGAGCACCGGTGTCGGCCAGAGAGATTACTGTTGAGTCTTCCTCCAGAAGGGCAACCTGGCGGCTGAGATCATTTGCACCGTAGCCGAAACAGGGAAAGTAGACGACTCCCTTGCCATCGTTTTCCATCATCAAGTCATAGCAAAACGCCCCAGCGGAAATGCCGGCACGTTCCGCCCTTGCCGCGATGGAATCTTCGGGCGCGGGTTCGTAGTTTGGCGGGTTCCCCAGTGGATATAGCTTGTCGTAGCCCCCGATAATGGTATCCATAAAGTCGTCGCCCATTAGTGGCGGATCCTCTGCGAGGATAGCGTCACGAACCTCCGGCTTGCGCAGCTCCGCCAAGCGCTCTTCATGCGACATGACTGAGAGTGCCCCGTAGTTCGCATGGAAGCTGAAGGGGTTAATTGTTCCGTCCCAGCTGAGGAGGATATTGACCGGTCGCGCTCCCACATGTGGAATGAGTTGAGCGCCTTGTGCGTTTGCCTCCCGAGCGAAAGCCAACTGCTTGAGTACCCGCTCCCAGTCCTCCTCTTCTCGAAAGAAGAGAATGAAGTTGATCTGACAGTTATTGTCGATAGACAGACGCTTCATCCATCCCATCTCTTCTTCCCAGTTATTCCAGTCAGAGACCACGCCGTATATGCCTTTGCCGATTTCGCCAAGAGCCTTGCCGATACCGAGGAGTTCGTCCTCGTCTGCATAAGTGCCCGGCATCGCCTCGTCCTCGCGGGTGGTGTGTAGCTCGGTGCGGGATGTAGTGAATCCAAGCGCACCGGCTGCGATACCGTCCTTTACGATGGCCGACATCGCCTGAATATCCTCGGCGGTGGCTTTTTCATTATGCGTGCCGCGATCGCCCATGACGTAGGTGCGCACCGCGCAGTGCGGCACCTGCGCACCGACGTCGATTGCTCGAGGCATCGCTTCAACCGCGTCGAGGTATTCCGGGAACGATTCCCAGTTCCACTCGACGCCTTCGTGCAATGCCGCGCCCGGAATATCTTCGACATCTTCCATCACAGCGATGAGGCGGTCGTGTGCCTTATCGTCAGTTGCACATGGAGCGAACCCGACACCGCAGTTGCCAATGATCAGGGTGGTGATACCGTGATTGGCTGCTGGACTGCACAGGGGATCCCAGGTGGCCTGGCCGTCCATGTGCGAATGCACGTCGACCCAACCAGGGGTAAGAAGCTTACCCTCTGCATCGATCTCTTTCTCGCCAGCGCCATTGAAGGCGCCCACTGCTACGATTTTGCCCGAGGACACGGCGAGATCGCCGCTGAACGTCGCTTTGCCTGTACCGTCGACGATGTTTGCGTTGCGAATGACCAGATCATACATAGTAACTTCCTCTTCCTCAGAGTACGAAGTGTACTCATAATCGGCGGAAGCGGGCTAGTCCATAGCGGTCAATTGCGGGGCGCGGTTTAAATTTGGGTGCCAGCCCTTTTGGGCGGACAAGAAGGGGCGTATATTAGGACGCAAGAGCCTGATGAAACCTATTTACACCGATAAGTGAGTTAGATCCATGAGTTTGAACCGCCGTCAATTTACCCTGTCATCCGCTGCCGCCCTGAGCACCCTGGCCGCGACTCCCGTCTGGGCCTTGGAGAATTCAGTAAATCGAAGGTTTGTGCTGGCCTCGCGTCCCACGGGGGCGCCAGCTGTGACGAATTTCCGTCTGGAGGAGCAAGCAGTACCAGAGCCTGCGGAGGGGGAGGTGCTCCTGCGCACCCGTTACCTGTCGCTGGACCCCTATATGCGGGGCCGTATGAATGCGGGAGAGAGCTACGCCGACCGGGTTGAATTGGGTGAGGTTATGGTGGGCGGAACTGTCAGCGAGGTGCAGGCTTCACGCCATAGAGATTTCGCGGTTGGTGATCTGGTTAGTGCCTATTCTGGCTGGCAGGACTATGCGCTGTCCGATGGTGTCGGTCTGATGAAGCTGGACCCGCGTATTTCCAATCCCTCCTATGCGCTGGGCGTTCTGGGTATGCCCGGCTTGACGGCCTATGTGGGTTTACTGGACATCGGAGAACCCAAGGCGGGTGACACGGTGGTGTTGGCGGCATCCACGGGGGCGGTAGGGTCGGTAGTGGGCCAAATCGCCAAGCTAAAGGGCTGCCGTGTGGTCGGTATTGCGGGGGCCAAAGAAAAGTGTGAATACGCGGTCAAGGAGCTGGGTTACGACGCCTGCGTCAGTCACTATGACAGCGATATGGCGGGGCAACTGGCGCAGGCTTGTCCGGACGGAATCGATGTGTACTTTGAAAATGTCGGCGGTAGCTCCTGGAACGCCGTTATGCCGTTGCTGAATAATTTTGCCCGGGTGCCCATCTGTGGCTTGATTGCGCATTACAATCAAACTGAGCTGCCACCCGGACCTGACCGTCTTTCTGTCATGCAGGGCCTGATCCTACGGCGTAGTTTAAAAATCCAGGGGTTCATTATCAGTAATTATCGTCACCGCATCCCTGCTTTCATAGGTGATATGAGTCAGTGGTTGGCGGCGGGCCAGATCAAGTACAGGGAAGATGTTGTTGACGGGCTGGAGAACGCGCCTGAGGCATTCCTCGGCTTGTTCAGCGGCGCCAATTTCGGAAAGCTGGTGGTCAAAGTCAGTTAACGGAGTGCTACCTGCCTTTGGTATGGAGCGCTTCTAACGTGGCCAGCGCTATTCAAGTCGGTACAACGCCCTGGAGTTGGGATTTATACGAGACACCCGATACGTTGTGTGAGCAGGCGCAGCAGGCAGAGCGTCTGGGCTTTCACTCTTTCTGGTTGCCTGAAAATCACTTTGGTGAGCGGGGTGCGATTCCGTCTCCCCTGCTGTTGCTCGCGGCCGTTGCTGCTCGCACATCAAGCATTCGTCTAGGCACTACCTCCTTTCTTTTGCCGATACGTCCGCCCTTGCTGGCAGCCGAGGACGTGGCGGTATTGGATCAACTCAGTGGTGGGCGCTTGATTCTGGGCGTGGGACGGGGTCTCTCGGGAGGAATGTTTCGCGCATTTGGCGTCGATGCCAAAGAGAAACGAAAGTTGTTCCGGGCTAATCTCGATATCATGCTATGCGCATGGCGCGGAGAACCCGTGGCATTGGAAGAGGGCGGCAAGCCATTGTTGCTTGCGCCTCTGCCACTGCAACAACCTGCGCCCCCGATCTGGATAGCTGCATTTGGGCCACTGGCGCTGAAGCAAGTCGCGGCGCTTGGTCTGCCTTACCTCGCATCCCCCGTAGAAACTTTGCCTGTTCTGGAAGAAAATTATCGTCTCTATCGCGAGGGGCTAGCGGCAGCAGGACATCCATCGGTGCAAACAGTACCTGTTATGCGTTCGGTACTTGTCA
>CAJQQW010000434.1 GCA_905480565.1 uncultured Halioglobus sp.
GGCCATTGTCTGAGCGGATGTGTTCCGGGATACCGTGAGTCTCTATCAGATCGGCAAAGACATAGATGGCATTCTTACCCCGGATACGCCGCGCTGCATGTACCGCCAGACATTCCCGGCTATACTCGTTTATGACAGCCATCAGCTTGATTGGTCTCCCGTCATAGGTTCGATCAAACACAAAGCCCCTAGACCACACATGGTTGCGGTACTCGGGTCTCAGCCGAATGCAAGAACCGTCGTTCAGCCACAGCCGGCCCCGCTTGGGCTGCTTCTGGGGCACTTTAAGACACTCACGCCGCAAGAGTCGCAGACCCGGCCATGGCTGACCTCCCGGCCTTCGGATCGAAGCAAGGCATAGATCCTGCGGTAGCCGTACCGCCCGTACTGGCCCGCGAAACGCAGCATGTCGCCGGTCAGGGCATCTTCATCCTCACGTGGCTGGGGGACATAACGTACGGTATTGCGGGAAATGCCCAGCGCCTTGCAGATGCGCCGCGCGGAGTAGCCGAGCGTCTTCACGCGGGTTACCGCCTGGCGCCTGCGCGCACTGTCTCAGTGAAAGCGGGTCGAGGAGGTTACGGATAACGCATTCTGCCTCACTGCGCATCGTATGTGACGAGACAGTCCATGACATCATCGTTAACTTGGCAGTACCTGTTTAGGAAGTGCAATACCCGACATAATTGGCGCTCCCTTCCTTAATAAATCCCGGCTCGGAACCCTCTATATTGCAAATTTTCCCATTGATCTGCGTATCCGTTCCACCAGGTAGATTTTTTAGAGGAATCTCATTGGTGCAAAGTGCATCATTATTCCTTAATCCCTCCAAAGTACAACCTTTGTCATCTCCCATTCTTCCACCCAGTTTTGTTCCATCGGACCTACCACACCAATTATTGGTTCGCGTACGCCCTACGTTCCCATCGTAGTTCGTCCAGTTAAAGCACTGAAAGTAGTAAAGTGATGTGTCATTAAAGCCGGTAATACGATTATCAGTAACTTTCGGCGTAAAAATATACACCACATTTCGACCAGGAATATTTCCGCCGTCCTTTTCAGGAACCCTAGTGTTACCATCGATAATGGCATTGCCTAGATTGTGCAAGCCTTGACTTGTCCAGAAGATGGCAGAAGATTCGTTTATTTCAGCATTGGCTAGCAAGGCCGCTCGCAAGAGTGCCCCAGGGTCGTCAGAGCCACCAGGGCCATTTAAATATTGGTCCAAACCAACACCATTTATGAACATAATTGGATCATTTTTTGTTAAGACGCCTTCTCGCTCTCCGGTAATAGCATTTATGCACAATGGATTACTGGCAGAATTCGAATTGTTCTCTGGTGGGGTCCAGGTTTGTTGTTCGGATAGACTTTTAGCTAGGGGTCTTGCCGTACAAAATGAATTGACTGCGCCGTAATAGTTTATGTAGTCTTTCGCTTTTCCATCGTCGCCGGTGGGACTAGCCGCGTATACCCTCGTTACCGGGCAGTACCCTTCAAGCGCTGCAAGCGTTTTAATCATCTCAGGGTAAAGGTCAGCGTGCGCTGCTCCGGTTTTTGAAAGAAACCCGAAAGGTCCCCCAGAGGGCTCGTTGTTTTTCGCATCCGCTCCTCCAAAATCTTCCGCATGCCGAAAAGCATAGACAACCGGTGTACAGTTTTGTGCTTGCACGCTAGCTGTAAAGGCAACGAAACTTATTAATCCGACAGAAATTAGGCTGAACATGTAATTTATTTTTTTATTCATAATGCTCTCTATTTAAGTTTTCGCTGATCGAATAGACGCCAGAAGGATTTATCTTGGCCGTAGAGAGGGCTCAACCAGACGGAGGAATCCAATATGAGATACTACGGCGCGACGCTTATAGAAAAAATTGATCCTTGGCCAGACGCACCCCCACTGACCGTTGTTCCCCACCACACACCATTGACCTCTCGCAAGAGACTCGCGTTAGGTATTGCTCCGTCGCTAGAACCTGCACCAGCAAAAGAGTACAACGTCGTTTCAACGCCATCAGGCGTAATTTGGTAGAAGGTTCCATTGTCAAAATACCCCCCAGCGCTGGTTAGCCCATAAAGATTCCCATCAGCACCGATCTTTAGTCTTGACGAGGGGCGCGCCCCATCACTTAAGCCACCTTGAAAGGTATACAAGATAGTCTCAGCTCCAGAGCTCGGTACGATTTTATAAATCACACCCAGTTCGTTAGAGCCCCCAGCACTCGTAGTGCCATAAAGATTACCGTCGTCACCTTGTCTTGGCTTTTGATTGGGGTAGCGCCCATCTTCGGCCGTTGCCCCAAACGAGTGAAGCCGGGTTGTTTGCAGCGTGGAGGCGTCATATTCAAAGAACGTTCCATAGCCCCAATCGCCACCATTTTTCGTGGTACCGTAATATTTTCCTGTCGTGACACCGTCGCCGCGCGCCATGCCTGCTACAGGTATTGCCCCAGCTGTCTCAGATGCCCCAAATGAATGGAGCACTTTTTCAGTCCAATTGACTCCATCAAAT
>CAJQQW010000435.1 GCA_905480565.1 uncultured Halioglobus sp.
CAGAATAACCTGGGAGACGACCTGGCAGTCTCAAGCAATGGCGCATTCACTTTTTCATCCCCTGTTGCCTATACCGATGCGTATTCAGTTACCGTTTTATCACAGCCTTCAGCGCCGAGTGAAACATGCACAGTTACCAACGGTGCAGGCACTGTCTCGAATGGCGACGTCAATACGGTATCGATCACCTGTGCGGTGAATAACTTCGCAGTGAGCGGCTCAGTATCCGGACTGACTTCTGGCGGCAGCATTGAGCTGAGGAACAATGGCGCTGACAGTCAAACACTCGCCGCAAATGGCCCATTTACCTTTGCCGCACTGGCTGATGGATCTGCTTATAGCGTGACTGTCGCAAGCCAGCCTGACGGCCAAACCTGCTCCGTGGCTCCGTCAGGGTCGGGGACATTGTCTGGCGCTGATGTCAATGGCGTATCAGTTTCCTGCGTCAACAATAGCTATGTCATCGGAGGCTCGCTTTCGGGTTTGGTCTCCGGAGACACGGTAGTATTGCAAAACAATGGTGGTGATAATCTGACGCTCAGTGGGAACGGCGTGTTCAGCTTTGCCACTCCGGTTGCTTTCGGTAGCCCTTACTCCGCAACCGTGCTTACGCAGCCTAGCGCGCCCAGTGAGAACTGCGCTATTGCCAATGGTAGTGGTACGACACCGTCGGCTAACGTCAGTAGTATTGTGGTGACCTGTACCCTCGATACATTTCCAATAAGCGGCGCTGTTTCCGGGCTTGCCAGTGGTAACACCCTTACGCTGCAACTCAATGGCGCAGACAATCAGTTGCTCACCGGTAACACAACCTTCAACTTTACGCCCATAGCCGACGGTTCCAACTATGCCGTCACGGTTGCAAGCCAGCCGAAGGGGCAAACCTGCGCGGTAACGTCTGGCACGGGCACGCTTGCGGGGAGCGCTGTGACCAACGTGGCAGTGAGCTGCACTAGTAATCAATACACCGTCGGGGGCCTTTTGTCTGGCCTTGTCACTGGTGACACGGTCGTGCTGCAGAACAATAGCGGCGATGACCTGACGCTAACAGCGGACGGGGCTTTTGCTTTTGCCACTCTGGTAGGTTTTGGGGACATTTATGCCGTAACGGTATCAGGACAGCCATCGCAACCTAGTGAGGCCTGCTCGGTCACCAATGGCAGCGGCACCATGGCCGCGTCCAACGTGACCAACGTGTCTATTATCTGTGCGCTCAACAGCTTCGCAGTGGGCGGCAGCGTATCCGGCCTTGCTGCCGGGGAGACAGTTGTCCTGCAAAATAGAGGCGCGAATGATCGTTCTATCACCGCCGATGGTAATTTTGTATTTGCGGCTCAGGCTGACGGTTCCAACTATGCTATCACGGTTGCAAGCCAGCCAGCAGATCAGACCTGCACGATTTCGGGTGGTAATGGGACACTGGCGGGGGCCGATGTCTCCAGCGTGTCGGTCACCTGCAGGAATACTCCGCCAAAGAAAATCCCCACCGTGCCCCTGTGGTTACTCGGCATGATGGCTTTACTGCTCGCAGGTATTTCTTCACGTCGCCTCCGTAGGGCATGATGTTGTAATGGCAGGTTAACGCGCAGATTACGATAGATTCGGCACGTGAATTTGCAAGCACTCCAGAAACCATAACCGAGTCAGTCCCCGTCGTTCGTCGTCGGCCTGACTTCTCTAGGTACTGACAAGTTAACTTATTGTTGTTCGAACAGTGGACATTACGAGCTCAATATTCGAGAAACCGGTACCCGAAGTGGGTCCACCAAGCCTAATTCTTATCGCTTGAATCCGGTTTGTCTGGCGCCAGCCCCTAACATTGGATTAACTTGTCAGTATCGTTTCAGGTGTCAGTTCTCGGTGAGCGAATCCATAGCTTCGCAATTTGTCCGTAACGATATTCCAGGGCTCGCTGGCATTGTTTCGTAACAACCGTTTGAAGAACCGCTTGGCTGCGACCCCATCACGTTTAGCCTGAAGCTATACATCAAATACCTCACCATCCTGATCCACAGCCCGCCACAGATAATGCTGCTTGCCGTTGATCTGAATGGTCCGGCACACCGACGAATACTTCATCGAGATATAAAGTATCGCCGCAGACTCGCTGCTGTCATTTCAATCACCGGGTGTATAGAGCGCCGAACTTGATGCTCAAGAGACCGATAGGTTCTCGGCTGACGGTGCCTCCCCTATCGGTCAAAAGATTTTCGATGTCACGGTGGCTGAGATTAAACATATAATAGCGCCATACGGCATGGCTGCTGATATCAGGTGGGGGCGCATAGCCGGAATCGGTGGCTTTTATAGGTGTGCATCGCCTGATACAGCCAATTATGGCGACGTAACTCGACAGTGCCGTGCCATATCCTTTGACGACCTATACCCCACCCTTTCATAAGCAAGATCACATACGTGGACGTTTCGCCTTGCGTGTCGGACGATGTGTGCCAGGAATAGCGAGGCGCTGCTCAAGCCACATCGAAAAAAGCACAACGATCGAGACCATAACGAGGTAGACGATACCGGCCAACGTATATGCCTTGAAGAACTGAAAATTAGTTGAGGCGAGCTCCTGAATACGGGCAAAAAATTCTGTGTACTGGATTAGAAATGCAACAGACGTGTCCTTGATATTCCTGATCACCTGGTTTGTCATCGCCGGAACAGACAATCGCAGCACCTGCGGCAATATGACCAACCGAAATGTTTGAAATTGACTGAAACCTTGCGCCTGAGCCGCGTCAAGCTCCGATTGCTCCAGGCCATTGTAGGCCGTCTTCAGATATGCGGCGTTATAGGCACCAATATTCAGTGTGAAGCCGATCAGGGCCACCGTCAAAGGGGACCATCTAACACCTATTGTCGGCATGCCGTAATACATAAGGAACAGCAAGACGATCAGTGGCATGCCAATAAAAAATGAAATGTAGCCGCGCATGACGAGTCTGACAAGACTGCTCTGACTGAGCGTCAGATAGAACACCAAGATACCAAACAAAAAACCCGTGATACTGATGCTTGTTGCAAGCAAGAGAGTGTTTTCAAGGCCGCTCATAATTAACGGCAGTTGCTCATTCAAATCATCAAAGAAACGGTCCCAGTCCGACATCAGATTCAGACCTTCCCGCCAAAAAAATCCCGAACTCTGGCATCCGAGTGCCCACTCGACAAATATTCAAAACTGGCCTCAGTGATAACCCGGCCCTGGTCAAGAAAAGTTACCTCATTAGAGAGATACTGACCAAGCTCAAGATCGTGCGTAACACACACAATGGTGACGTTGTCGTTATTCAGAGTCTGAATCAATTCACCAACTTCCCGAGACATAATTGGATCAAGAGCTGATGTCGGCTCGTCAAAGACAATAACAGCCGGATTCATCGCCAGCGCGCGCGCGATAGCGACGCGTTGCTTCTGGCCACCCGATATCTGCGAAGGGTATTTATGGCTATGAGCCGACATTCCGAGGCCGGCTAATTCTGCCATCGCCTTCGCATTCGCTTCTGCACGACTCATGCCTTGCAGTTTACGCAGCGCCAGCGCTACGTTATCGAGCACCGTGAGATGTCGGTACAAAGCAAACTGTTGAAAAACAAAGCCAATTTGTTGGCGCAGTTGCCTGACATCAACATCGGGAGATGTAATATCTTCGCCAAGAAAATGGATGCTGCCGGAGGTCGGCTCAACCAACCGGTTCAGGCATCGCAGCAACGTCGATTTACCGCAGCCTGATGGCCCCATGATGACCTTGATTTCGCCCTCTGAAAGATCAAGATCAACCCCGTCCAGTGCCCTCAGACCATTATACTGCTTGACCAGGTCACGGATTCGAATGACAGACATAGAGGCTCCTTATGCTGGAATCGACTGATTGATACAGGCCCAAGCCATCATGACGGCGCCATGCCCGGGATGCGAAAATATCGCTCGATCGCTTCAAGTCCAGCAAGGAGGACACGATAAATGATAAAATAAAGAATTCCGGCAGCAAGATAGATCTGAATACCCTGATTGGTTGTTCCTACAAGCGCCATTGCCTGCTTTGTTATCTCAGGAATTCCGACGGTGTAGGCAAAGGGGGAATATTTAAGCACTGTTGTGAATTCATTGACCATGCCTGGCATTGACAGCCTCAACATCTGCGGCATCTCGATATAAATAAATACTTGCCAGCCGTTCATTCCAGATGCGTGAGCGGCAAGTACCTCATTGCTATCGATGGAGTGCAGTGCACCTCGAAAAACCTCGGCGATATAAGCCCCTGCAATCACTCCAAGGCTCAACATCATAGCGATCATCGGTGAGACTCTGAAACCGAATTCCGAAAGGCCGAAATAAACAATGAAAAGCAATACCAGCATCGGTATTGCTCGAAAGACATAGGTAAAAATATCAAGCAGAAAATTAAGCAGTGTTGATTCGAACTTGCGCAGGCCAACCACAACAAGACCAATCAGGACCGCGGTCAGATTACATGCCAATGTTACCAGAACTGTATAGGCGACCCCTTGCCCAAGTACTAACAGTATCTGCGTAAAGCCCATCCTGATTTACTTCATCCACCTGTCAATGATCGCCTGAATTTTCTTTGGGCCGAGTTCTTCGAGATATAGGTTGAAATCATCCCGGAGAGCAGAACCCTTCGCAAAAGCAAAACCCAACTGATCGAAGCCGGTAAATACATAGTCACTCTCGATTGGTGTCTTCATTTTATAAACATAGTTATTCAGAACCGGCTCTTCGATAAATGCAATATCAAGATTGCCGTTTTCCAGATCTGTCACAACTTCATTATAGGAGGGGTAGAGCTTGACCATGCTGACTGAATAGTAACCTTTGGGTTCAAGTTCGGTCCTGATCAATCCTTCGTAGGCCATGCCACGAGGATAACCAATAGAGTACTGCTTCAATTCAGACAGGTCGTTGATCGTGATGTCACGACTTTCAAGACTGACAAGATGCCACGCATTGTCATAGTAGGGGGTCGAGAAATCCATCGCTTGCTTACGCTTGGCGGTAATCGAAATACCAGAGAATGCGACATCGGCCTGACCACTGGAAACCGCACCCAGCATTCCCTGCCAATCGTACGATGTGATCTGTAGGGTCAGTCCTCTGGAATCTGCATAACCTTGAAAAATTTCCAGGTCAACGCCTAGATACTCACCGTTCTTTTCAAACAGCATGGGCGGGGACGCCGGTGATACCGCGACCCTGACAACATCGACCGCTGCCTTATCTGAACAACCCGATCCGATGGCACAAATTATTACTAGCAGTCCCGCATATATGATTTTTTTCACTCACTTAATCCTCACATTTCTGTCGCATTGAGTTCACTGGAAAGATATGAACTTATATTAAAAAGTGGCTCACCTGATCCGTGGGGCAACACGGCTAAAAACACGGTGGAAAATATATGAAATATAAGTCTGACGCATCCAAAGTGGACTGACAAGCGACAATCTGGCATTGCCAAATACTGGCAAGTAACTCATTTTCGCTTAAAAAGTGGGGAGCAAGGTTGACTGTTTTAGTGAAAGCGGGTCGAGGATGGTTACGGATAACGCATTCTGCCTCACTGCGCATCGTATGTGACGAGACAGTCGATGACATCATGGTTAACTTGGCAGTACCTGTTTAGGAAGTGCAATACCCGACATAATTGGCGCTCCCTTCCTTAATAAATCCCGGCCCGGAACCCTCTATATTGCAAATTTTCCCATTGATCTGCGTATCCGTTCCACCGGTAGATTTTTTAGCGGAATCTGATTGATGCACAGTGCACCACTATTCCTTAATCCCTCCAAAGTACAACCTTTGTCATCTTGCATTCCTCCACCCAGTTTTGTTTCGTCGGACCTACCGCACCAATTATTGGTTCGCGTACGCCCTACGCTCCACTCCGCCTTATGGCGGCATGGCTGTGGGCACGATTGCCACGCTAATGGTTTGTCTGATTATGCATTTCGTGCTCACTCTACTGGGTGCAGATATCAGCCTGACGCTAGCTATTGGTACTTATGCAACAGGTATAGTCGTTGGGACGTTGTTTTCTGCCGGGAGGAATTGGCAGTGCTGAGCTGGTCATGATCGGCCTACTGATGCTGGCTGGAGTAGACAAAGCAACAGCCACTGCGGCAACGCTGGTCTACCGACTCTCGGCCTTGTGGTACTCCATTGGGCGTGGCGTTATTGTCCTTGTCTATCTTGAGTTTGTAAGCCGAGACGCATAACCGCACCAATTGGAGATAGTTTTGCAATACTCTATGGAAACCATGGCCGTTCCTATGCCACTATAAAGAGTCTGTTAGTCGTTCCATGTAAAGGTAACTATGTTCGAAATCGGCGTCATCGCAGCAGCTGGCAGGGGGCTTAGGTTATCACCCTACACACAAGACACTCCTAAAGTTCTCTTTGAGATAGGAGGCATAACGCTGCTGGAGAGGAACATTGCCATACTGCGAGACGAGCTCAAGATAAAGACCATTTACATTATCCTCGGGTATCTGGGGCATCAAATTTCAGATAAATTTGGCGATGGCAGCGAATTGGGTGTTGAATTGCACTATGTAAATTGCCTGGAGCCAGAGAAAGGCCTGGCTCATGGATTATTGCTATTAAGGGATGTAATAGTGCAACCCTTCATCTTGTTACTGGGCGATGAGGTCTACCTAAACAGCAACCACGATAGTTTATTGGATTTTTCAGGAAGAAATTTTGACGCTGTGTGTGCGTACATACTGACAGGCAACAAAAATCAGATACAAGGCAACTACACTGCCAAAATCTCACAAGGTCGAATTACGCGCTTGATCGAAAAACCCGTATCCGTTGACAGTAATTTCCTGGGTTGCGGCACGTTTATTTTGAAACCAGACATTTTTTCCCAAATCGATGCGACCACACCCTCATCTCGCAGCGGACAGGTTGAACTCATTGATACTCTGAACAACCTTGCAAGCAATAACCGGGCCGTTTTACCTGCCGCACTAACAGCCCAATACAGAAATATTAATTGCATTGACGATTACAATAGCGCCACGCATTTGTACAGGAAGGTGCACTTCTCGGAGTATAAGATTTCATTAGTGATTCCGGCCTATAACGAAGAAGCCTCCCTGGGTTATGTTATGGATGAATTTAAGAACTCAGTGGATGAAATTATTGTAGCGGCAAGTTATTCAACAGATAAAACGGTCGAGATTGCACAAGCCAACGCCTCTGTAGTGCTGGTCGAGAAATTTGCGGGATACGGCGACGCATTGAAGGCCGGCATGAACGCTGCTACCGGCGATATTATTGTCCTGGTAGAAGCAGACGCCTCGTTTACTGCCGACGACCTGCCCAAGCTCTTGTCTTATTTAAGGGACGCTGACATGGCCCTAGGCACAAGGACGACCAAGCAAATGATACAACAGGGAGCCAACATGGACGTTTTCCTGCGCTGGGGTAATGTCCTGGCAGCCAAGGTGCTGCAGCTGTTATGGCTTTCTCACGAACCTCGCTTCACCGATCTCGGGTGTACCTATAGGGCGATCTGGAAAGAGTGTTATGAAGTCATCGGACCTAACTTGCACGCAAAGGGCCCAGCGTTTTCTCCCGAAATGATGGTTGAGACACTCAAGGCAAATCGAAAGATTGTCGAAATCCCGGTGACCTACAAACCAAGAATTGGTGGTGAGTCAAAGCACTCTCAGAATAAAATTAGCATTCTCAAAACGGGCAGTAAAATGCTCAGTTTGATTTTTAGGAAAAGGCTTGGCCTGTGAAAATGTTCCGCTGCAATCGGGACCTGGCAAGGTGGAGTAATGGGTCCGGCTGTGAGCTATGACCGGCATTATCAGCCAAACTACAGGTTTATATTTGTAAGCAGGAAAGAACAATGAGGCTTTCCGGATGGGGAAATTATCCCGTTGTAGATGTTATGACGGTGACTCCTCGCAATTCAAATGAAGCTACACTAGCGCTTAATAACGCCGGTAGCGTTATCCCGCGCGGCATGGGACGGAGCTATGGTGATAGTGCATTAGCAGCATGCGTTGTGGAAACTCGCAATCTCGATAATTTTTTAGCGTTTGACGACTCAACAGGAGAGTTGCGCTGTGCTGCCGGTATTAGCCTCGCCTCAATTCTTGATATTTTTGTACCCCGGGGATGGTTTCTACCTGTAACACCCGGTACAAAATTTGTTTCCGTAGGCGGCGCCATTGCAAGCGATGTCCACGGAAAAAATCATCATCTCGAAGGTAGCTTTACTGACCATATCGTAACGATGACGGTGGCCACGCCTTCCAAGGGGGTCTTGGACTGCTCTCCATCAAAATACGCGGATTTATTTCATGCGACCTCCGGCGGAATGGGGTTAACCGGGCTGATTCTGGAAGCAACTCTCAAACTGAAGCGAATACGCAGCTCTCACATAGATGCGACGTCTCTCAAGGCGAAAAACTTAGAAGAAGCTCTGGATCTGTTCAATATTCACCACAACGCCAGTTACTCTGTAGCATGGATAGATTGCTTATCATCGGGAAAATCGCTGGGGCGCTCAATAATCAGTCTAGGCGAGCATATGGACCACGGAGACCTCTGTACAACCACACGACCAAAACTACAGGTGCCATTTTATATGCCAGGCATCCTGCTGAACCGGCACAGCATCAAGGCATTCAACACCCTGTACTTTCACCGCTTACAACATTCAAAAAAAGTGAACCAAATCCACTATGATTCCTTTTTCTATCCACTGGACAAGATCTCCAACTGGAATCGCTTGTATGGAAAAGCGGGATTTGTGCAGTATCAATTTGCTCTTCCAACCGCTGCTGGACTGGATGGCATCAGAATGATTCTCCAGAGAATTGTAAAATCGGGACGAGGTTCCTTTCTTGCTGTACTCAAAGTGCTAGGCGACAGAAATCGTAATTTGCTTTCCTTCCCACTAAAAGGGTACACGCTTGCGATCGACTTCAAAATGGACTCGGG
>CAJQQW010000436.1 GCA_905480565.1 uncultured Halioglobus sp.
TTGCGGCGACGGTCAATTCGGACGAATACCAGGTCCTTCGGATCGAATTCAAAATCCAGCCAGGAACCACGGTAGGGAATAACCCGTGCTGAGTACAAAAGCTTGCCCGACGAGTGCGTCTTGCCCTTATCGTGATCGAAGAACACCCCGGGGGAGCGGTGCAACTGGGAAACGATCACACGCTCAGTACCGTTGATGACGAAGGTGCCATTGTCTGTCATGAGAGGAATCTCTCCCATGTAGACTTCCTGCTCCTTAATATCCTTGATTGTTTTGTTTGACGATTCCTTGTCGTAGATAATGAGGCGCACCTTTACCCGCAGGGAGCACGAATAAGTTACCCCGCGCAACTGACACTCATTGACGTCGAATACTGGTTTACCCAGCTTATAATCCACGTATTCCAGTGCGGCATTGCCGCTGTAGCTGACGATGGGAAACACGGACTTAAATGCCGCATGCAGCCCGTAGTCGCCGCGCTCTTCCGGCGACAAACCCTGCTGGGTAAACTTGCGGTAAGAATCCATTTGAATCGCAAGCAGGTAAGGAACATCCATTACCTTCGGCAAAACGCCGAAATCCTTGCGTATACGTTTCTTCTCAGTGTACGAGTAAGCCATCAGTACTCCCCAACGTCATGCCTAAAAGGTGTCAGAGCCCTTTTAAGCTATAAATTTATCCTGCACTTCGAGTCTGCGAGATTAAAGAGGCCCTGACCCCACCCATTAACCCGAAAACTCTAATTTTTAAAGCGGGAAAAGGCCGGCGAGCAAAACGCCCACCAGCCTTGTCCATCACCGGCCGAAACCGGATCAATGCGGCGCCTACTTAAGTTCAGCGGAGCCGCCAGCTTCTTCAATCTGCTTCTTGATGTCTTCTGCCTCATCCTTCGTCGCAGCTTCCTTGATCGGCGAAGGCGCGCCGTCGACCAGACCCTTGGCTTCTTTCAGGCCCAGGCCGGTTACAGCACGAACAACCTTGATGACGTTTACTTTCTTCTCACCCGCTGAGGTGAGAACAACGTCGAACTCAGTCTGTTCTTCGGCGGCACCACCTGCATCACCACCGGCTGCAGCCGGAGCGGCAGCTACAGCAGCCGCTGCAGTTACGCCGAATTTTTCTTCCATTGCTTCGATGAGGGATACGATATCCATAACGCTCATCTCGGCGATTGCATCTAAAATTTCGTCTTTGGACAGTGCCATGACTACTATCTCCTATCTTGCTGATTAACTATTCACCGCAGGGCTTACGCCGCTGCCTCTTTCTGATCGCGTACTGCTGCGAGCGTGCGAACCAGTTTTCCAGGTACTTCGTTCATTGTTTGAACCAGCTTCGTCACCGGTGCTTTCATAACACTCATCACCATTGAGAGTGCCTGATCGCGCGTTGGCAACTTGGCCAATACATCCAATTGCTCTGCACCCAGCATCTGGCCGCTAACCGCCAATGCCTTTACTTCAAATTCTTCGTTTTCTTTAGCGAAGTCTTTGAATAGTCGAGCTGCTGCGCCCGGATCTTCCATAGAAAATCCAAACAGAGAGGGGCCGGACAATGTGTCATTAACACATTCGTACTCAGTTCCCTCGAGAGCTCGCTTGGCCAGGGTGTTCCTCACTACACGGAGGGTAACCTGTGCTTCGCGAGCATCCTTACGCAGAGCCGTCATACCGTCCACGGTTACGCCGCGCGAGTCGGCGATAACCAGGGACAGTGCACTGGTGGCTGTCTCGTTAACTTCAGCTACGATCGCTTTCTTGTCTTCGAGTCCTATTGCCACTGGCATACTCCTGGATTGCTATAATTTAAGGTGCCAAAAACATTATCGACACCTTCACCACTGGTGAACACATTCACCATCTGCGTAGGCTTTGGCTCTACCTTTCGGCTTTGCCGCAATTAAACCGCCCCGTCCACCTGCATCGGAACAGCACCTACGGTCTTTGATGGCCTTCAGTAATCAGCGCGTGGGCGTCTCGGCCCAATGCCTTGTCCAAAGACCTCAAAGTGGACCGGGAAGAGCTACCAGTAGGCAACACCGCCGGCCACATGACCCTCCGTCCCTGGAAAGCCGTGAGGAGTCGCCCCTCGTGAGGGCGACTCGATCAAACTTCTACCGACCCCTGGTCGATAACAATACCCGGCCCCATCGTGGTGCTCAGGCTAATTTTCTTCAGATACACACCCTTGGCAGCTGCTGGTTTAGCTTTTTTGAGATCAGCAAGCAGTGCTTCGAGGTTGCCCTTAATTGCGCCCGGTTCGAAATCAATCTTGCCGATGCCGCCATGAACGATGCCATTCTTATCGGTGCGGTAACGCACCTGTCCTGCCTTGGCATTGTTGACGGCAGTTTCCACATCGGGGGTTACAGTGCCGGTCTTGGGATTGGGCATCAGGCCGCGGGGACCAAGCACCTGACCAAGCTGACCGACAACGCGCATTGCGTCCGGTGAGGCAATGACAACATCAAAGTCCATCATGCCTCCCTTAATCTGCTCCGCCAGATCTTCCATACCGATGAAATCCGCGCCGGCTGCTTTCGCTTTATCGGCCGCCTCACCCTGGGTAAATACAGCTACACGAACGTCAGAACCGGTCCCGTGGGGCAGAGTGGTCGCGCCTCGCACTGCCTGGTCGGACTTTTTTGCATCAATACCCAGATTGACCGCAACTTCGACGGTCTCGTTAAACTTTACCGTCGCCAGTTCCTTGAGCAGGCCAACCGCCTCATCCAAAGGATAGGCTTTCTCGGCATCTACTTTTTCTTTGAACGCTCGTGCGCGCTTGGAGAGCTTAGCCATTTCAGTTTACCCCCTCGACGTCAATACCGGCAGAGCGGGCACTACCGGCAATGGTGCGAACAGCTGCATCCATATCGGCCGCTGTCAGATCAGGCCATTTCTGTGTCGCAATGTCTTCCAATTGAGCACGGTTAACCTTGCCAACCTTGGTTGTATTCGGCGTCCCGGACCCCTTGCCAATCTTCGCCGCTTTACGCAGCAACACCGACGCAGGCGGCGTCTTCTTGATGAAAGTGAAAGAACGATCACCATAAACTGTGATGACGACAGGAATCGGCAACCCGGGCTCAGTGCCCTGAGTTTCGGCATTGAATGCCTTACAAAATTCCATGATATTCACACCGTGCTGACCCAGTGCCGGGCCTACGGGTGGGCTTGGATTTGCCTGACCGGCAGGCACTTGGAGCTTGATATAAGCTTCAACTTTCTTTGCCATGTTGCGTTTCTCCCGGGTTCAAACGCCGTTTCAGCCAAATGACTTACTAGGGCTCCCCATCCAGTGGCGACAAAAAGCTGCTCTGACGCCGGTTTTAAGGAAACAGATAAACTCCGTTCCCGACTAAATCCGGGGCAGAGCTAACACTCTACCCCCACATATAATGCTAGGCCTTCTCGACCTGACCAAACTCCAGTTCCACCGGGGTAGAACGGCCAAAAATCAGAACTGCCACGTTAAGGCGACTCTTTTCATAGTTAACATCTTCAACAACACCATTAAAGTCGTTGAACGGGCCATCCACAACACGCACCATCTCTCCGGGCTCGAACAAAGTCTTGGGCCTCGGAGCCTCCACACCGTCCTCGACACGCTGCAGGATGGCATTGGCTTCTTTCTCGGTAATCGGTGCAGGCGCATCCGCCTTGCCACCGATAAAACCCAGTACACGGGGTGTTTCTTTAACAAGGTGCCAGGTTTCGTCGCTCAGCTCCATTTGCACCAGCACGTAGCCCGGGAAAAACTTGCGCTCGCTGCGACGCTTCTGACCACCGCGCATCTCAATCACTTCCTCAGTCGGTACCATAACCTCACCAAAGCGATCCTGCATGCTATGCATCTGAATCCGCTCTTTCAGGGTGGCGGCAACTTTCTTCTCGTACCCTGAGTAGGCGTGAATGACGTACCAGCGCATTGCCATTAGCTAAATCCTTCCCCTATCCAATGGCCAGCGAAACGAGCCAGCCAAAAAATGAATCAAGACCCCACAGCAATAAGGCCACCAGGATCACAAAAGCCACCACGATCAATGTTGTCTGCACCGTTTCCTGGCGTGTGGGCCAAACCACCTTACGAATCTCTGTTCGGGAACCCTTGACCAACTCCCAGAAAGCAATACCCTTGGCCGTCTGCAATGCAACCATTCCCGCGATAGCGGAAATAGCGATAATGCCCAGCACCCTGTACAGCAAAGACTGGTCGGAGAAATAGCTATTCCCTACTACCGCTATGGCAACCAGCACAAACACGGCGGTCCACTTAGCCGTATCAAACTTACTCTCTGTTACTTCCGTACTCATTCAGTGAACCTTGCCTACCTCAACGGATTTACACCCGGGGCTTTCCCGCCATAAATGGCAGGCCAGGAGGGAATCGAACCCCCAACCTGCGGTTTTGGAGACCGCTGCTCTGCCAATTGAGCTACTGGCCTAAAAATCCCACTTAGACAACGAAGCCGAGCTGCTCTCTCAAGCGGCTCGGCTTTGTCTA
>CAJQQW010000437.1 GCA_905480565.1 uncultured Halioglobus sp.
ATGGACATTACTGACTTGATAGCAGAAAAAATTGGCTTGCCCCATGACGGACGAAGTTTCGATATCGATTTCGAACCGGCGACCATGGACTATGTCGATAAAGTAACGGTAAAAAAAGGCACGATGGCAGGTTTACTAATCAAAGCGAGTACGACGAACGGAAGCGAGCCGGTGGCTACTATTGAAGTCCGCTTTCTTCTCGGTGATGAGTATGTCAGCGAGAGTTTTCTTGCAGAGCGTCCGAAACAGGGCTGGATTGAAGTGGATGTCAGGGGTATACCAGGCAGCCGTATTTGTCACGAGGTCTATATGGAAGATGATATCATCGGCACTTGGTCCACGGGTACTCGGGCGGTGTACGCCATCCCCGCAGTGGTTGCGGCAAAGGCTGGCTTGTTATCGCCTCTGGATCTGCCTATGCCACACAAACTGGCATAAAACGCACAGCGATAGATCTACGATCGGCATATGTGCTCACTGCGATTGGATTGCTGTTTCTCTGAGTGTTGTTAGATGCTGAAAGCCCTGCCGAACGACTGGATTTTGTCAGCAGGGCTATCGCTCAGACTGACAGCTCCGGGCTTGCTCGTCCTGCGATCAAGGGCAGGTCAAGATAGGTTTTAATGCCTGGCCCTGCTTCACAGACGTAGGGAATCGCGCTGACACAGTGATTCGCCGTTGCCACGATGCCGGGGTTGCGAATCAAGCCTGCGGCGATAGACTCCGGGTGCCATCCATGAAAAACCACATGTGAGGACGGGTCACCGGTTACCTCTACTTCAAAGCGCTCCCCCTCCGGGCCAAAATTCCAAGCGGGTTCCAAGTTTTCCTCACCCATAAACCAGTTTACCCTGACGGTTATCACAGGCTTGGATGCAACTGTATGTTGCCAGGTGAAACGCTGTGCGGCGACTAGACCCGGTTCGATAACGCCTATAGGCGAATCAATCGGTGCTGTAGCAACGGCGACCTCGTGTCCAGCTTTAATATCGCCATCTACCTTGAACCCCATTTCTGCAGCGACCATGTCCATCGACTGTCCGAAGCCCCCGCCGAGTAGGCTGACCATAGGGCTACTTGCGGCCTCTTCGGGCGTTTTCCCAAACAGCATAATGTCACTGACTACAGCGGGAGCGTTGTAAGTACGAATATCGGAAAATTCCTCTGCTCTCACATGTGTGATTGCGCTAGACAGCGCCGACACCATCAGGGGAAAGCGCTCAGTAATCCCGCCGGGATGAATGCCGGTGCCATGCAGTGTGCTGTTGCCCTGCCGACAGGCAGTTTCGAGATCTTCAACGTTTCGCTTCCCCGGATAAAACCAGTTCAGTGGTGTGACCACATTTTTCCCTGACGCCAGAATGCGGTCAACGAGGGCAGAGTCTGGCATGATAGGGCTGTAGAGAATACAATCAGCATCCATAGCGAGTAATGCGTCGATGTCGTTAGTCGCCTTGACGCCCATCGGAGCAAGCCCGCAGATGTCACCCACATCCCGGCCCGCTTTATCTTCGCTGTGCACCCAACAGCCCACTAGTGCCAGCCCTGGATGCGCGAGGATGCCCTCTATCGCTGCGCGGCCGACCCCTCCGGTTGCCCATTGAATCACCTTTATCTTACGTACCATTTTTATGTCCTTTGTATTTTGGTAATTACTTCTGTGTGAAGGCATCAGGCAGTGATTGCCAGGCCTCGGGTAAGTGGGTGCGCCAGTCTGGCTTACGTGGAGGCATATTAAAACCTTCGGGCGGCTGCCATTGCATAGCCTTCATGGTTTCGCCGATGTACGTCATATTGAGGTAGTCGTGGCTGTAGCAAAAGAGACCATCACCTGCATAATAAAGAATCGACAATCCAGGCACTATCCATTGACTGCCATCGGGCTTCTCGCCCAAGACCTGGTCCCAGTGGCTTACCAGCCGGTGGCCGTCTGTCATTGTCCATCGTTCGGGCGTTGACCAGCCGTGCCCCGTGAGGCCCGCCATGGAGTCTACGAAGAATTGGCGTATACCCTCCCGTGTTTCCTGGCGGCCCCATGCAGGATCGATATACACCGCATCCTCGGTGAAAAAATCCGCCATCTGGTCCCAGCCGCACTCGCCAAGATCTACCTTATCGCGCATAGCGACAAACCGATCGTAGGTCTCGAGGGCTGCTTTTTCAGTGTCTTCTTTGCTGTTCATAATTACCCCTTTTTATATATTTAACTTATATAGTAGATGAATACGCGCAGGTGAAACCCCATGAAGGTTCATTACTTTGTACCCGGACATGGGTTAATGTCCGTGAGTGGGCTTTATAGCGAACGTTGATGATGGAAGCTCGAGGGTGGAGCTGGTAGGTATCGCTTTTGAGCAGTGAGTCGGCTGTGCATCTTGCGGGAGTGTGAGTTTATAATCAGCAATGCAGATATAGAAGAGACGACAATTATGATTGATGTGCATTACTGGCCCACACCCAACGGCAAAAAAATTACTATTCAGTTGGAAGAGAGCGGAATCGATTACAACGTCGTTGCGTGCGAAATTGGTCGCGGGGCGCAGTTCGAGGAGGAGTTTCTCGCGATAAGCCCTAACAACCGTATGCCCGCTATTGTTGACCACGAACCAAAAGGTGGCGGGAAGCCCCTATCCGTCTTCGAGTCGGGTGCTTGTATGATGTATCTGGCGGAGAAGTATGGCCAGTTCGGGGGTGACAGCCCAAGAGAGAAGTGGGAGGTGTACCAGTGGTTGATGTGGCAAATGGCTAACCAGGGCCCCAAGACAGGGGAGCGAGGCCACTTTGCGCGCCTTAAAGACCGTGAGGGCGACCAGTCTTACGCTCTGCGCCGTTTTAATGATGAGCTTCACCGCCTTTACGGCGTGATGAATAATCGTTTGTACGATCGACGCTTTCTCGCTGGCGATAACTACACAATTGCCGATATGGCCTGTTACCCATGGGTGGCAGGCTGGAAAGAACAAGGCATCGATATTGATGAGTTTAAATACTTCAAACGTTGGTTCAATCAGCTCAGCGAGCGTCCTGCCCTGCAAAAGGGTATGGCGATAGGGGAAGACCAGAAGCAGGATTACTCCAAGCTGTCTGACAAGGAGATTGAGCGGGTGGTATCACTGCTCTACAACCAGCGGGCGCGGCCTGCGCCAGAAACGGGTGGTATACTCGAGTAAGCGTTAATGATTGCGTAATGCAGCTTCTTGTGTTTTTACAGCGTGAATCCCGCCCTTGGGTTGTACGAAGAGGCCCTCTGCGCTGGCTGTCTTGACGCCTTCTGCAAACATTTCTCCGCGAATAATATTTTTTCGCCCTTCAGTTTTTATTACACGTGCCTCTAACTTGAGCTCGGTATTCAACGGTGTGCGAGCGTGGAAATCAACATGCAGGTAGGCGGTCATCCCGGGCTGTTTCGTGATTGATTGAGCCATTCCCAGAAACTGGTCGAAGATGGCGGAGACGTAACCACCATGCACACTGCCTGGAGGGCCTTCATAGGCCCAGCCGCATGTACACGTAGCAAAGGCGATATCGTCCTCTATCCAGTTATTGATTGGCGGGGCAAGAGGGTTGCTCAATCCGGCGAGAGGATTAAGTTCATGAGTAATTTGTCCGAAATTGCCATGTTCCTCGCTTTGTGCCCAGTCCCAGCGACCGAAAACTCGGGGTGATTCTGCAAATTCTGTCGCAGTACGCTCCAGTTGCTCTGCAATACCATGCATCTTCTCGATATTGGGAGAGCTGGTTACCAGTACTTCGGTAAGCTGCTGGATCGCCTTGGTTACCCGGCGCTTGGCTTGCCACTTATCGTTGAAAGGCGGCGTTATTGCTTCGGAAGCGAAGGGGTTAATTTCTTCAGTCATTGTTTGCTTGTGTTCCAAGTTCCGTTGGGGGCGCCCAGTGTACAGCATGTTATGCAGATAGCGGATGTTGATTCAGGTTTTGATACGCGATGAGCCGCGATCTCGTGAGGCAGCACTTTGGCCTGCCAGACGTCCGAAAAAGGTTGCGTCGCCGATGCTCATTCCGCTGGCGTAGCCAGCGGCGCTGCGTGGTAAGCCTGCACTGTTGCGACCAGCCGCATACAGCCCGGGTATTATTGCTTTCTCTGCATTGAGAACTTCACCTGTTGGTTTTGTATCCAGTCCTCCAAAAGTCATTGTGGCAAATATTGCGCCGTTACCCGGAGTGAGATCGAAAGCGGCATAGGGGGGCGAGTCCAGCGGCAAAAGATACTTAGCGTTTTTATGGTACTCGGGGTCGACGCCTGCAGATGCATGTTTGTTATAGGTTTGGAGTGTTTGCGCGAGTGCTTCCGGTGGGAGGTTCAGCTCTTTCCCCAGCTCTTCTATAGAGTCGCCCGTGCCTGCTACCGGATACCCACCCATTGGCGCACGATCCAGTACGTCAAAATGACGGCTGTCTATTACGAGGTAGTAGCGGCCGTCTTGTCGCTCCAGAATGGCACTACCGAGTCGGCCATGATACACATCTTCATTGATAAACCGTGCACCGCGTTCGTCAACGATAATAGATTCCAGGAATTGGTGCGGCGGGTAGAACGGGGTGCAGATAAATCCTTCATGCATGTTCGTAATTGACCCGCCAGCTGCCATGCCTATGCGAATTCCTCCCCCGGTATCATTCGGGTTTCCGTTGGGCCAGTTGCCGCGTGACAACGTCGGGGCATAGGTGGCCACCATGTCTTCGTTCATGATAAAGCCACCAGCAGCGAGAATTACGCCCCGGCGTGCGCTGATGCACACCTCTCGCATGTCGACCCTTGCTGTCACGCCCACAACGGCTGATCCATTGGTAACCGGGGCAAGCGCGCGTGCATTGCAGATCACATCCACACCCTTTAAGCGTGCGCTGTTCAGTAGGCTGTGCATTAATGGAATACCACCATGATCGCCCTTTATTCTGGGCTTATGCCCACGTGGTGCCGGCCTGGCATGATCGACATACGGCCAGGCTTCTTCATTGCCGGTGATCATGAGTGCCGCCTCGTTGGGCGTATTGGTATGTTTGCCTGGGTAGTATTCAGACTTGAATTCAACCCCTTGTCTTACCAGCCAGTCGTAGTGCTCCAATGAGCGCTCGCAATAAAGGCGCACTTTCGCCCTGTCTGCATGCGGCCCGGCCGCAAGTAGCAGAAACTTATACATCTCTTCGATATCATCCTCGAAGCCGCAATCCTTCTGAACCGGCGTGCCGCCGCCCATGTATATGAGACCTCCTGCCATTGCTGTTGAGCCCCCAGCCTCGCCGCTAGCCTCTAGCACAATAACGTCTGCTCCAAGTTCTGCGGCTTCGATAGCAGCGGATATGCCCGCGCCACCTCCGCCCACGATGATGACATCCGCTTCGGTGTGCCAGGTTCTGACGGTGGATTGATCGATCTTTTTTTCTTTCATTTCAGATTTCGGCATAGTTCTTTATCCAGTTATTCATTCCCGCCGCGGCGCCAATACACTCTGCGCTCGACTTAGCACACGCATAAAAATCGAAGAGGTTTGCGCGTAATGGCGACTAACTATTACTGCGACAGTGACAACCTTGATATGCTTGCTACTGTTCGTTGTTGGCTGCGCTATGATTACAGTCAAAATTTTTCGAATCGCCTCGAAATGTATTGCCTACGTTCCTTTTTGGAGCACATTTGCCGGTAGCACAATCATGATCGCCCGGGGCAATCATATTGAGACGATCTTTTCAGCGCTGCAGTCCCCAAAAGCTGATGCCCTATTTAAGCGGTGACTTCGTCAATAACAATGGTTGTCATGCTTCAACAACGACTCTCCTCTTGCGACACAGAGGTTAGCATAGGCCCTTGGCCTGATAGTGCTTGTGTCTAATGTCTCGCAATGTTCATAACTATAAATGCAGTTGGCAAACGGGCTTCCGGTGCGCCTATTAATCTATCGTGAAAAGCCGCTACACTAAGACCCCCGCATGTATGATAACCACATGCCCGATACCATAATAACGAGGTGCGTCCCATGAAGTTCACAGGTGGTTGCTATTGTGGAAAAGTCCGTTACGAGGCCGAGGGCGAACCTGTTCTTCGCGGGTTGTGTCATTGCCGGGAGTGTCAGTACATCTCTGGCGGCGCTGCCAATGTTGCGCTTGGGATGCCTTTAAGCGGCTTTCACTATACAAAGGGAGAGCCCAAGATTTTTGAGCGTGCCGACCTGGAACAACCTGTGAAACGTCAGTTCTGTCCAGATTGTGGGACCTCTCTTGCAAGTTTACCCCCCGCGCTTGCTGACATTATCGTACTTAAGGTGGGTACACTGGATGACCCTGCAGGTTATGGGACACCCGATATTGCCATGTACTGCATTGAGAAACAGGATTTTCACTACCTGCCCGAAAACATGCCACAGTTTGATCGTTTTCCTGGCTGAGCGAGGTACGCCGACATGAGTTTTTCTATCGATACAAGCTGGAGTGGAAAGGTAGCCGTGCTGACTTTCTGCGATGCTGGCCGCAACAATCGCATATGCTGGGCTGCAGTAGATGCCCTTGGCGCGACTTTGAAAGAGTGCCGTGAAGCGGGAGCAAGGGCAGTGATACTTGCATCAGATTTAGAAGGACACTGGCTGGAGCACGCCTGGTTGGTCGATTTGATGAGCGGCGCGCAGGGCGGCGAACAAACCGGGAGTGGTGCTGGATGGTTCGCAGTGCAAAAAGAGCTGACGCACGAGGATGTCGTCAGTATTGCAGCGATTGCGGGCAGTGCTTCTGGTGGCGGGGCGGAGATTGCCTGGGCTTGTGATATCCGCATAGCAGAACCACAAGCCTGTTTTGCGCAGCCGGAAGTCAATATGGGCCTGACCACGGGCATAGGGGGCTGCTCACGTCTTGCGCGGTTGGCAGGTCGCGCAACCGCTCTCGACATGGTGTTGACCGGTTCTGTGGTCAGTGCCGAACGTTTGTATGATCTCGGGGCAATTACCCGACTGGTACCTCGGGGTGAGGCTTTGGATCAGGCGCTAACATTGGCTCTGCAGCTGGCCGAGAAATCCGCCGACGCACTGTCCGGGCTGAAGAAAATCTTGACCCCTGGTTGTGACCTGCCACTGGACGAAGCCCTTCGTCACGAGCAATCGATATTTCAGTCAGTTGTGGTGACTGAGCGGGCCCTGTCCGACATGCGCAGCGTACAATCGGGGTATGAGGAAACGTAGGATATCAATTCACGCCTGCACTCGTTTCTCGAACGTGATGTGCAGCGCTTTCCGGCCACGCAGGACAATGTTCGGCCGATAGTCTAGATCAGGTTGGCTACGGTCAATTTTTATATTATCCAGATGTGACCGCAACGCGCTGAATGCGACCAGCATGTCCCTGCGCGCCAGCATCGCACCAGAAAAAGTGTACGCCCTGCCCGAAGGCAATATGATCACTCGCGCTTTCAAGACCGTTGGAATGCTCAAACAGGGCGCGGCCTCTATTTGCCGCGTGATAGCGTTTCGTCAGTAGTGAACCCTTGGGGATATGCACATCTTGAATCTCGCTTTCTTTTTTACCATGCGCTAGATAACCGCAGGGCGAAATTCTATTTGGAGAGTCTCTTCGATTGAATGGGCGAATACATCAGGCCTACCTTGCAGTTCTTTTACGCGACGCCCATACTATTGTGCGTTTGTGTATATGACGATGAAGGCAGCGTCCCAAAGAGCTATTGCTTACACTGTGCAGTGGCGATACCCTTCGATCAAGAGAATACAAGATTGGCGATCTCAGTGACAGAGGTGCGCGAGGTGAGCGGAGTAATGAAGCATTTGGCAATGGCGATTTTTTTGTTCTCGCTGAGTGTTCAGGCGCTTGCACAGGTGGCTACTCAGGCTTACACCTCAGACGGGCGCAGGGTTTTGCTGGACAGTGACGGTACCTGGGAATACCTTGAGGTGGGACAGCAGAGCGACCCCGACAACAGTGCCGTACTGAGAGTTACCGAAGTGTATGAAATGGACGATGCGTGCAGGGTGCAGTTTCAACTAACCAATAACCTGGGTTACAGAATTAGCTCCCTCGTGCCGCGGCTTGCGGTACATAACATGGATGACATTGTCTACACCGAACGGTCGCTGTCTTACTCTGCAGTCAAGCCAACCGATTCCAAGTGGAAGTCTGTCCAGTTTACCGGTTTGGGCTGCAGGGATATTTCACGAGTGGTGGTTTTCGATGCGAGCCGTTGCAAGATGGGAGAGATCGACCAGTTTAACGAGGAAAAAGGTGAGTGTCTCTCCCGTATTTATGTGGAGCCCAGCGATCTCATCAACATAATCAAGTAATATCGCGCAGGTCACGCGCGGGAGCCTATCTTTCCATGAAGTTTGTTATGTCCACCTCTTTCAGCAGCGTGGCCCATCTCACCGAGTTGGCGCCAGTTGCGGATACCCATGGCTGGCACTCCATGTCGTTCTCCGATCACGTGGCAAACCCGCAGGAGATTTCAACACCTTATCCCTATACGGAAGATGGCAGTCGCCGCTGGCCGCCCTTTACCGACTGGCCTGATCCGTGGGTGATGATTGGCGCGCTGGCCACAATTACTGAGCGTTTGCGGTTTACCAACAATATATTTGTGCTGCCCATGCGCAACCCATTCCTGGTGGCAAAGGCAATTAGTACTGCGGCAATTGTTTCCAATAACCGGATTACCCCGGCTATCGGTGTGGGCTGGTCAGCGGATGAATTCGCGCTGATGGATGCAGATTTTCGAACGCGCGGTAAGCGCACGGACGAAATCCTTGAGATTCTTCGGCTTCTTTGGACCGGCGAGTTGGTTGAGTATCAGGGTAAGTACTATCAGTTCGATGCGCTGGAAATGAATCCAGCACCTGAGGAGTATATCCCTATTTGGATTGGTGGGATCTCAGAGCCCGCCATGCGTCGAGCAGCCCGTCTCGGTGATGGATGGGTTACCGACCTGCAACCCTCCGATGAGATTATTGAGTCGATTGACTCGATAAATCAGTGGCGACGTGACTACGGTCGAGAGAATGAGCCCTACGAAATAATGGCCACGCCATCAGATGCGTGGGATGTTGACGGATATCGCCGCCTCGAAGACGCCGGTGTTACTCATATACTGACGATGCCATGGCCTTTTTACCACGGCGAGACAGATGACCTCGACGAAAAAATCGATGCGGTAAAGCGTTACTCAGACGACATCATCAGCAAGTTCGAGTAGTGTGGCCCAGCCGATCTCAGGCCGTCAGAAGTTGCTGATCGTTCTCTTTCCATGATGCCAGTAATGGTCTGGTGTCTCTGTCCCAGGGATGGAACCCGTTTTTGTAGTACTCCTTGTACGCGGGCCATACACGGCGCAGCATACCCGTTTCCCGTCCGAACAGGAATTTCCAGCCCTGGCCCCAAAGGCGCAGATTCCATAGTTGTCCATCCCGGCGCAGCATGTGCACGAGACCCATCATGACGTCTATCATCAGGAACAGGGTTGATTGGCGCATCGCGCGCTTGCGCATTTTTTCGGTACCACCCATCGCGCGGTAGACATCGAACGCAACGGATTTGTGTTCCATCTCCTCAGCGGCATGCCATTGCCACAGGGCCAGCATCAGCGGGTCGGCTTCATTGTTCATTGGGTTATTTTCATCCAGAGCCGATTCCGCCAAGATAGCGGTAATGTGCTCAAGCGCTGCGGTGATGGCAAGCTGCTGCATGGGTGAGAAGAGCTTGTTACCTCGCTTGATATTGGCTTCGAGCCGGCCTTCCATCAGAGCGAGATCATAGCCTCGCTGTTGGCAAAGGGTTTCGTTGTAGCGCTGGTGCTCTCGACGATGGAACCCTTCCTGGCCGCAGAAACCGCGTATGTCATCCGCCAGTTTTGGGTCGTCGATCCGGTCTGCAAAATGCCTGACACTGTCGATAAAAAACTTTTCTCCCAGGGGAAAGGTTATCGACATGGCGTTAAACCATGCGGTCTTGAAGGGGTGGTTATCGAACCAGTCGCTCGCCAGAGCCGGCTCGAGACTGTGTTCGCGGTTGCGCGGTTCAACGGTTACGTCAGCCGGGGTATTCGATTGTCTCACCATGGCATATTTCCTCTGCGCTGATACGAGCAGATTACTCTCCTGCCCTGGAAAATAATCAGTCTTATATGGCCAGATTGCGGTCAGTCTGCTCGTTAGCCCATGCCGCCCCAGGCTCGGGGCATCTGCATGTTCAAACGCTCAAGGCCGCCGTTGACAGCCAATATCTCCCCGGTGACATAGCTGGCAGCGGGCGTGCACAAGTAGAGTGCCCCCAGGGCGATATCCTCCACCTCGCCCAATCGCGCCATGGGCGTCAGCTCCACCATGGTTTGTTCAATTTCCGGTGACAAAACCGTGTTCAGAGCATCCGTTTTCGTTGAACCCACCGCAATAGCGTTGACCCTTAGATGGGGGGCGAACTCCTGTGCCAGCTCCTGTGTGAGTAGGGAAAGGGCGCCCTTCGCGGTGCCGTACGCGGCAAAACAAGGTGTAGGCTTGTGGCCGGCAACCGAAGAGATATTGAGAATATTACCGTCACTGCCAGAGTCCTTCATCAGTGGTGCACAGATACGTGACATTTCGAACGCGGTGCTCACATTAAAGCGAAACGCGCCCTCGAATTCCCTGGCGCTGGTTTTCAGAACAGGCTTGGGCGGAAAGCCTCCCGCGTTGTTGACAAGGATGTCGATGCGACCGAACTCTGCCATGGCGCGATCAGCGAGGTTTTGTAGTTGCGCATAGTCGAGCACATCAGTGGGGACAACCAGTGCGCGTCTGCCCAAGGCTTCGATGTCTCCGGCTACCCGGTTCAAATCCTCCTCTGTGCGCGCGCCGATGATGAGATCGGCACCCGCCTCGGCAAAAGCGATCGCGATGCCTGCACCGATGCCTTTGCCTGCACCGGTGACGATGGCAGTTTTACCATCCAGTCGAAACTTATCCATCAATGACATGTGTAATCTCTCCAATGTGTTGCGGTCGCTTGATGCCCGGATTGAGGCGCGAGGGAAATTGAATCGGGAGACAGTGTGATATCAGTGCGTTGCTGTGGCAAGGGGGTGCGATAGAGGAAAGGCCGTATGGGTTTAAATGCTTGGTACTCCCCTGAACCTGTTTTATAGGGTTTGCGGCTGGATTCGCCCGGGCTTCCGCAGCGGCCCGCTCGCGAATAAATTTAGTACTACACAGAGTGCCCTGATAGGTTAGACTTTGTGGCTCAAATAAAAATAGGTGTCACGCTGGAGCGGGAAGCCATGAAACGTAGAGATTTTCTTGGATATACGGGTATGGCGGCGATGGGCGCTACGGCTTCAACCGCACTCTCCGGCTGCTCCGAAGATGCGCCGGTGGTCAAGTTCTGGCAGGAGGGAAACTTCAGGCCCGTAACGGACGAGGTCACCGAGACCAGCCTGAAGGTAGAGGGGTCTATTCCACCTGAACTCTCAGGTCTCTATGTCCGCAACGGTACCAATGCGTCCTCTGGAGTGGCGGAGCACTTTTTTGGTGGAGACGGCATGATGCATGGTGTCCGGCTCGAGGCAGGCGAGGCAAAGTGGTATCGCAATCGGTACGTAGATACGCCGGTATATAGACAGGAGGCCGGCGGTATGGGTTCACCCAAGCCGGAAAATACAACCAGTGCGGTTTCTCTCATTTATCATGGTGGCGAACTGATGTCCCTTGGTGAGTTTGGTTACCCCTACCTGATTAGCGCGGAAGACCTTTCGACGAAAGGGCCGTTTAACTACGATGGAAAATTGCCGGGCAATATGACTGCCCACCCGAGGATTGATCCAACAACCGGAGAATTGCTGTTTTTTGGTTATAACGTGATGGAGCCGTATCTCACTTATATGCGTGCAGATGCGAATGGCAACATGTTGCAGGTGGAACCGATCGAATTGACCGGCCCGAGTATGGTTCACGACTTTGCAGTCACGGAAAACTATGTAGTGTTCATGGAGATGCAGGTAAGATTTTCCTGGTTCTCGGCGATTACTGGCAGTGCACTTCCATTCAAGTGGGATGACAACGCGCCCTGCCGTTTTGGTGTTATGCCTCGCACGGGTACCAACGCAGATATAAAGTGGTTTGATATCCCAAGCTGCTTTGTTTTCCACGTAATGAATTCTTTCGAGCAAGGCGACGAGGTGGTTGTCGATGCGGCGCGCTATGATCACCTGTGGGTAAAGAACTCGCACGATTTTTTTCACCCGGCGCATCTCTCGAGATTCTCTATGAATATGAAAACCGGTAAGGCTTCGGTGGATCGTGTTTATGGTCGTCCCATGGAGTTTCCGCAGGTGAACCGCGAATACTGGACCCGGGACTACCGCTATGGCTATAGCCTTGTGGTCGATGAAGAAAACGACAGTCCGGAAAAAGCACAGCAGGCGGAAGGCGGTATTCGCAAGTATGACCTGAAGTCAGGCGAAGTAGATGACTGGCTTCCTGGTGTGGCGCTGGAGCCGGGGGAACCTATATTCATTCCGGCGGCGGATTCCAGTGCAGAGGATGGGGGTTATATCGCCAGCTATGTTTATGACAAGAACACTCAGGCCACTGCCTTCTGCCTGTTTGATGCGACCGCTATATCATCTGGTCCTATCGCAAAAGTGCATTTACCGGTGCGTGTCCCCGTAGGGTTCCACGGCGTCTGGGTGCCCGACTCAGTGCTGGGCTGAGTCCCTGTTTGTAGTCCGGAGCAGTTCAGACAGATGTTTACGCTCGAGTTCGTGTGTGCCCGATTCAAACGGGTCGCCGTGATCGTATTACCTCACTGTAGAGTGTCATAGGCGTTGTTCGGCGGTTTTTCCAGGGTGCCCTGATTCTCCAGTTGCCTTCGATGTGCAATGCGTGTCGCGGGGCTCCACTCTACTATGAGAAGTAACAATTCCATTCATTGCCCAACGCGTTGTATTGAAAAAATTATGGTATCAGAGAGCAACAGAAAAATAGCGCTTGTAACAGGCGGAGCTAGACGCATTGGTAAAGAGATTGCGCTGCATTTGCATCGCAGGGGGTTCGATATAGTGCTTCACTATCGGAGTTCCAGCGAGGACGCCGAAGCCTTGACGCAGTTTATGTGTGATGAGCGACCTGATTCTTGCATGACTCTTCAGGCGGATATACAACACACCCAAGAGATAGAGAAACTGGGCAGCACCCTGGCAGAGCACTACGGCACCTTGAACTTGCTGGTTAACAATGCGTCTGGGTACGCGCCGACGCCGATTGATCATTGTACGCCGTCTCAGTTCGACGAAATGCTGAACGCGAATTTGCGAGGCCCCTACTTTCTTGTGCAGGCCCTACTGCCCCTGCTGAAAAACGCGCGAGGAAGCATTGTGAACATTCTCGATGTTCACGCCGAGCGCCCTTTGCCCGGTTATAACGCGTACTGTGCCGCAAAGTCCGGGCTCACTTCGCTGACGCGCAGTCTGGCTGTGGAGCTGGCCCCGCAGGTGCGCGTGAACGGCGTATCTCCAGGTGCCATACTGTGGCCGGAGGAAGGGGAGTCTTACGATACGTCAATGCGCGAGGAAACGTTGTCTCGCACCCCACTGCAACGTCAGGGTGATCCTGCCGACATTGCCGGGGCCGTCGGCTTTTTGGCCTGTGACGCGCCGTTTATTACGGGCCAGGTCCTGATTGTTGACGGAGGGCGCTCTCTGGTGGGTTGAATTCCAATGGCCTAACTATTTTTCCCCTCGAGGTGCCGTGTCGCTTTTTCCATAAGGCCAGTCACCGCATCTTCAACCCGCTCGCGAACCTCCCATAGTGTGTTGTCATCAGTTGCGCCTTTATATTTGCGAGTAGAGATCGGCCGGCCAACAGCAAACACCATAGGAATCTTTTTGGGGAAGAGAGTGTTGTAGCGACCGAGAGCAATAGGCGGCACTAACTCACCGTCGCGGAGTAGCTCGTTCAATTTGCTTCGCTCCTTGAACAATGGCGCAAGAGCCCGGTTTTTCTTGATTCGACTGTAATCCCACAATATGTCGTAACCGAGGTCTGCGCCATAGACGAAAAACGGGGTGATAGGATACCTGTTGGCTAATGCCATCCGCGCAAAGCCAGTGCGTTTCTTCCAGAAAAGACGGTGTTCCTCACCCTTTCGTTTAAGTGCTTCGCGGGCACCGCCGGGAAATACCAGAATATGCTCACCTGACTGCATTAGTCGTGTGCAATTATCCGGTGTTGCAGGCACCACGCCATTACTTTTGAGAATATCACGCCAGTAGGGAATCCTCTCATGTAACCGGTCGCTCAGTGCGCGCAATCGAATGTTCTTTTGCAGTTTCAGTTCGACCAGAAGTATCGCGAGGTCGTAGGAATAGATTGAATGATTACCGACAAGAAGAGAGG
>CAJQQW010000438.1 GCA_905480565.1 uncultured Halioglobus sp.
GGCAAGTACGCCCGTCGCGACACCTGGCTTTTTCAGGTGGCCCTCAAATGGGGGTCGTTGTAATGGTCATCCATCTGGGCTTAGAAAGCTTCGTTTGATCCCGGAGCAATCCATGAGCCTGCCGCTGTCCGTACTCGATCAGTCTCTCGCACGCAGTGCTGGCGAGGCCGCTACTGCCCTGGCGGAGACGCTGGAAATGGCAAGCTGGTGCGAGCAACTGGGATACCTGCGTTTTTGGGTGTCAGAGCACCACGCGTTTCCCTCGGTCGCCGGCAGTGCGCCAGAGGTGCTGCTGGCTGCACTGGGAGCGGCAACACACTCGATCCGACTGGGATCAGGCGGAATCATGCTGCCCCACTACAGCCCCTACAAGATCGCAGAGGTATTCTCACTGCTGGCCAATCTCTACCCTGGGCGAATTGACCTTGGTATCGGACGGGCGCCCGGTGCAGACATGGCCACCGCGGTGGCCCTGGCAACAGATGGGCGCCCCAAGTTTGACGCATTTCCCGCATTGACCCGAAAATTGAGCGACTATCTCTGGACAGGCGATACGCAACCTCTGGTGAGTCCTCGTCCGCCGGAAAAAATCCCTCTGTGGATGCTGGGATCCAGCCCCGATAGCGCAGTGCTGGCAGCACAACAAGGCCTACCCTACAACCTAGGGCTATTTATCAACCCACAAGCAGACGAGCGCTTGATTAGCCTTTACAAGGAGCACTACCAACCGACCGACCTACAGCCAGAACCCTATGCCATTCTAACCTTAGGGGTGTTTTGCGCCGATACGGAACAGCGCGCCAAACAACTGCAACTGACCTACGACCTCAACCTGTTCAGGTTTTTCACCGGGCAGACCAACGGCACCTCCCTGACACCGGAAGAAGCAGTGAACTATGCGGTTGGCTCGCAAGAAGAGGCGTTTATCGCCAGCCGCGAAAGCAGTCGCGCGGCTGGAACGCCTGAGCAGGTAAAAGAAAAAATAGAATCACTAGCGGCGCGGCACAAGGCGGATGAGATCATGGCCGTTACCAACATGTATTATCTCGAAGATCGAAAACGCTCTTTTGAACTTCTGCAAGCGGCGTTCCAATAACAGGAGCATGCTTGATCAGGCCTGAAGAGACTTGACACGATTGTGGCTACACCGCACGCCTGACGCGCCTGCGCGTCAGCACCACCATCCTGGCATTCCGCTTGCGAAAAAATCTACCCGTGTGTTATCGCCTGGGTGCCTGTAGCTCTGTATCCGGCGGCAACAAACATTCCAGATGTGCGATCAGAAAATCCATGAAAGGTTCGCCATAATCTGAATGGCGCGATTTTCATCGAAGTCACCGCCAAAACGGTCCGCCTCGATCTTCGCATTGCCCAGATCCATATAGTTAATGTAACCACCAAACATCCAACTGGCGCTGGGCTTATAGCGTGCACCAAAGGCATAGCGAATCGTGCGATCGAAGGGTAACTGCGCGTTACGATAGCGGTTTTTCACCGGGCTACTGTCGTAAGAAATTCCGCCCGTCAGATCCCAGTATTGATCAAGCTTGTATTGAGCCCCCCACGCATAGTGCCAGGTATCCTGCCACTCAGTGGGGATACCGAGGGAGCCTCTATCAGTAGAAACCAACACGTTATCCAGAGCGCTCCAGTTGTCCCAGCCAAAGGTTACGTCCACCCCCCAGCGCTCATTCATATCCTGGTGCACGCTGAACCTCACGTATTGAGCCATTGTGAGTTCTGTATCAGTCGACACATCGCGATAAATATCTCGCTCGATGCTGACGAAATCAAAGGGCACATTGATTTGTGCATCACCGTCAAACTTAAGATCGATTTCGCTTTGATAAAACAAGCCGAAGCGTGTCCCGGTAGATCGCTCGTAATGCACACCTAAGGTGTAAGCCGTCTTCACATCGTCACCATCCAGAGACCCTTTGCCATCCCGCTCTCCCAGTCCCGGCACCGCGAAATCTAAGCTTAGATCTGCATAGAGCACCTGTAGCGACGCACCCAGCGAGAGATTTTCATTAACCCGGTAAGCCACGGTTGGACTCAAGGCCATTAACAATAATGATACGTCAGTAGCCTGGTAGCGGCCCGCCCAACTATCATCGTAATCCAGACCGGCGCCAGACAGTCCGCCCAGTGCGATACCTGCGCTCCAGTGCTCTGAATTGAGCTCCGGCACATAGGCCATGGCACCAAACGGCGAGTTTGTACCTGCATCGCCACCATCACCGCCATCATTGCCGGGGCTCTTGTAGGACGTCTTGAATTTGGATTTACCCACATATGTGCCCCCGGCAGCAAACAGGTGGCTCCCCTCGAGTGAGGTAATACTGGCGGGGTTATAGACGATAGTAATCGCTTCATCGACGCCCGCTGCGGCGCCGGCGGCGGCGCGGCCGCCGGAAAAATCGCCAAATTCATTCAACCACAATCCACCTGCCACCGCGCCTCCCGCGTGACAGAAGGCGATTACAGTTGCGCACACACACAGCCGTTTAGACATATCCCTGCTCCCCATTGATCGATCCACAGCAGTCGCTGCCGAAGTCTGCTTAATCAGCCGAAAGCATAGCGGAATGAACCCCTAACTGCACCCCAAATAGGTCTCACGAAGAGTTAACTCTGGCCTATCCAACAGAGAAAAGCCGGCGAGGCAGGATTAGGCACGCTCTCTGACCGCGGGGCTTGCGACTCTCACGCATCATCTAAGGGGTCAATTTTTGCTAGTTTTCCCGGCCTCTAGCGCCATTCATGGTGCGGAGCATTTCCTATACTGTACTCCACTCATTGCAATAGTGTTTACTGTTCGCGAACTGATAAGAGGGAAATTATGCAAACTGATTTCTGCAAAGAACTGGGTATCGAGGTACCTATTTTTGCCTTCACCCACTGCCGCGACGTCGTAGTAGCCGTCAGCAAGGCAGGTGGCATCGGGGTGCTCGGTGCTGTCGGCTTCTCTCCTGAAAAACTCAAGGAAGAACTGGACTGGATTGACGAGCATATCGGCGACCATATCTACGGGGTAGATACCGCGATCCCGCAAAAATACGAGGGCATGGACAAGAACACGCCCGAAGAACTCGTGCAAATGCTGCAGGATGCGATTCCTGAACAGCATCGTGAATTCTCTGCCAAAATGCTCGCTGACGCCGGCGTACCTGAGTGGCCCGCAGGGGAGGACGACGAGGTGACGCTTAGCTTCTCGGCAGTGCAGGCGCAGGCACTGGTCGACGAATCGTTGACGCGTCCGAAATGCCGCATGATTGTAAATGCGCTGGGCACTCTACCCGCCGACATTGTTGAACAGGTGCACAAATCCGGGCGACTCATTGGCGCGCTGGCCGGGAGACTGAAGCATGGTCTGGCGCACAAGGAAGCCGGTCTGGACTTTATCATCTGCCAGGGCTCCGAGGGTGGCGGCCATGCTGGGGAAGTCACTTCCATGGTGTTGTGGCCGCAGATGATTGACGCGGTCGCCCCGCTTCCTGTGTTGGCAGCGGGTGGCATTGGAAACGGCCGGCAGATAGTGGCCGCACTCGCCATGGGCGCAGAGGGCGTTTGGCTCGGTTCACGCTGGCTGGTATCCGAGGAAGCGCACGCGGAACCCGCCCAGCGCGAGTCTTATCTGAATGCGACCTCAGAGGACACCATACGGTCCCGCTCTTTCACTGGAAAAACCGCGCGTATGCTCAAGAATGAGTGGACCGACGCCTGGGAGAGGGAGGACACTCCCGAACCACTGCCCATGCCATTACAGGGTTATCTGACTTTTGATGCGGTGCGCCGCACCAGTCGTTACGCTGGCAGCGGTGATTGTCAAAAGGTGGCGTTCAACCCTATCGGACAAGTTGTCGGGCAGATAAACGAGACGGAATCCTGTCGTGATATTGTTTTCCAGCTGCTGACTGAATACACAGACGCGCTGGACCACTTAAACAACCTGATGCCGGAAGACTGAGGGTACACATCCCGTAAGGGCGAGACGGCTCTTTCAGCGTCTCGCCCTCTTTCCTCTCTCCTTTCCGTTCCCTTTCCCGTTCCCCTCCTTCCAGTGCATCACAGGGCAGACTGAACGACCGGTAATCAGCATCGCAAATCTCGATAATGTGTGCTGGTTCTGGGTCAAGCCTTCCATCTGCGGCAGTCGAGCACTTCCCGGGGGCATGTCTGCATCGCCCAAGCGGCCGACTGCGGGGGCCTGCAAAAACCTCCAGAGCGTGCTTGTGGCTCCTGTTGCCTTTGTCTTTATCTTTGTCTTTGTATTCGTCAGCTTGGCTCATACCACACCCAACGGTCAGGGCAATAAAGTCCCATTGTCACGAAAAACCGCTACATCAGGGAACACCATTTACCGCCAGAATAAAGATGTTGCCAAAGCGTGACCGGGGACCGCCGGAGCGTTATGGTATGGCACCCTGTCGTTAAAGAGGCGCCTTTCCCCGCAATGAATTTCACTACCGTGGACAAGTCCAACACAGCAGAGGCGATCGCAATACTCGCAGAGGCTTTCAGTGACGATCCCGTTATCAACTGGTGTTGCAATGACCCCGCCTCGCTGGCCCCTTTTTTTGGACTCACCTTGCCCGTGTTTATCGAACAAAATCTGACCTATCTCGACCCTCAGGGCCGTGGGGCAGCAAGCTGGCTGGGGCCGGGGCAGAAACTGCGGTGGCCGGCAACAGTTGGCAACGCGCTAAAGGTGTTCAGACTCGGGGGCGGCATGGGGATATACCGCATGATGCGCAGCGGTATGACGACAGAGCGCTATCACCCCAAAGTTCCCCACTATTACCTGTTCGCCATCGGTGTTAAACCAGGCCACAAGGGGCAGGGTATCGGAACACGGTTGATCGCGGAGATTCTGCGACGCTGTGATAATGAAAATATGCCCGCCTACCTGGAAAACTCCAAGCCGGAGAACCTGCGATTTTACGAGGGCCACGGCTTCAAAGTACAACGAGAAATACGCTTTGCGCGCTCTGCACCCCCACTCTGGCTGATGTGGCGCGAGCCGAAAGTCAACTAGCCGATGTAATACAATCTTGATGCAGCGCAATGCGGACGCACAATAGTTTTGTACACACTTCCGATTCCGGCTATCCGTGCTTGAAAAGGCGCACAGATTAGTCTTTACTATCGGCTCTTTTATTAAAATCCAAGTGGAGAAAAGTTTATGGCAAGCATCATGCGAATAGCGTCGTCTTTTTTGCTGTTATGCACTGCAGCTCTGTCTCAAGCCGCCGATAAACCTAACATACTGGTGGTCTGGGGAGACGACGTCGGTCAGTCAAACATCAGCGCCTACACCAAAGGCATGATGGGCTACCGCACTCCCAATATTGATCGCATTGCCAATGAAGGCATGATTTTTACCGACTATTACGGTGAGCAAAGCTGCACCGCAGGACGATCTTCTTTCATTATGGGGCAATCAGTTTTTCGCACTGGCCTGTCTAAAGTGGGCCTGCCCGGCGCAGAACTGGGCATGCAGGAGGAAGATCCTACCATCGCCGGCCTGCTGAAAAAGGAGGGCTACGTAACCGGACAGTTCGGTAAAAACCACCTGGGCGACCGTGATGAGCACCTGCCTACCAATCATGGTTTCGACGAATTCTACGGAAACCTCTATCACCTCAATGCGGAAGAGGAGCCCGAGAACGAGGACTACCCTACAGACCCCGCGTTTCGCAAGAAATTTGGTCCCCGCGGCGTGATCAGGTCATCCGCCGACGGCAAGATCGAAGATACCGGCCCTCTAACCAAAAAGCGCATGGAAGTCGTCGATGATGATACCGTCGCTACCGCTATCAAGTTCATCGAGAAAGCAGTAAAAGAAGACAAGCCGTTTTTTGTCTGGTGGAGCGGCACCCGCATGCATTTCAGAACCCATGTAGCGAGTGAGAAAATGGCTCGCTGCAAGGCGCAATACCCAAAGGCTGACGCCTACACCTGTGGCATGATCGAGCACGATGAGCACATTGGTATCTTCCTCGAAAAACTGGATGAGTTGAAAATCGCCGACAACACGATCGTTTTTTACTCGACAGACAATGGACCTCACTACAACACCTGGCCCGATGCCGCATCAACACCCTTCAGAGGGGAGAAGAACACCAACTGGGAGGGCGGTTGGCGCGTACCCGCCATGGTACGCTGGCCCGGCAATATCGAGGCGGGCTCCGTATCCAATGAAATCATGCACCACATGGACTGGCTGCCCACGTTTCTGGCTGCTGCCGGTGACCCTGATGTGAAGGAGCAACTGCTAACGGGACACAGCGCAATCGGACGTAACTATAAGGTGCATCTCGATGGTTACAACTTCCTGCCTCTCCTGACTGGCGAGACGGAAACAGGACCTCGCAAGGAAATATTCTATTTCTCCGACGATGGCGATCTTACCGCCCTGCGCTACAACGACTGGAAGATGATCTTCATGGAACAGAAAGCGGAGGGCACCTTCCGCGTCTGGATGGAGCCTTTTGTTCCCCTGCGCGTGCCCCTTATCCTGAACCTGCGACGAGACCCTTACGAGCGGGCACCGATCACCTCCAACACCTACTACGACTGGCTGCTTGATCGAGCCTACCTGCTGGTGCCCGCGCAGGAGTATGTTGGTGGATTCCTAAGCACATTCAAGGAATACCCACCCAGACAGAAAGCGGCGACCTTCGCCCTTGACGAAGTGATGGAAAAACTGACTACACCGGCAGGCACACCCTGATAAACGGGCTGCCGCAAAAGGCCCTTCGGGGCCTTTTTTTCTGCAGAATCGCCCTTGAGAATTGCACTTGGTTTTGGCTAGCCCGACTATAAAGCGGCTGCAGGAAATTCACCGCGTTGTAATCAGTCTCAAGCCTCCAGGATTTCACTCAATAGACCACTCAACACACGCCGCTCCTGCATGGAAGTCGCAGAGGGGCCGCATGGGGCGACCGTGCGCTGCCCAACTGCACCGATACGACCATTGTTTGACGAGTAGATGTGCTTGAACAAGCCGTATCGGGGCACGATGTTTCTTCGGGCAAAAAAAAACCGCCGCCTTTTGCAAGGTCAGCGGTTTTTGATCGATCCATGAATTCTAGCCGGGGTTAACCAAAATCAGTTCTACTCGTCGATTTTGAGCACGTCCTTTCGCATCGCGGTTGTCCGCGAGTGGCTTGCTCTCACCATAACCAACAGCCTTAATCTGACTAGGATTCACACCATCGCGATCGATCAGCAGCGCACGTACCGCGCCTGCTCGACGCTCTGACAACCACTGATTGTACTCCTCGGTACCCACAGAATCGGTATGACCTTCCACAACAGCACTCAGTTGTGGATTATCCTTGAGTGTTTGCGCTGCAACGCCAATTTCGCTGTCAAACGCCGACTGGATAACGGATGAGTTAAACTCAAAATTGACGTTGACCTCCAGTGCCACCGATCCGTCTGCCAACGTGCGATACCGCTCGTTGCCGCCAGCCAGTGCCTTCAACGCGTCTTCCATAGTCACCATCGGTTTCGGCTCTGGGGGACACAGCGCATGGGTGTTCTCATCCATCGGGTCACGCGTCAAATCGAGATCCATCGTGGCGATTTTCTCCGAGTTCAAGCCGCTCACATCGAGCGAAGCCAGTAACATGCCCATGTTGGACAGCGTGCTGGCTTCCGCGGCAAGCAGATGGGTCTTGGCCGCGATATGTGCGCGTTGACTATCG
>CAJQQW010000439.1 GCA_905480565.1 uncultured Halioglobus sp.
GGCGTCGACCGTGTACTGACCGTCGACCTGCATGCCGAGCAGATACAGGGCTTTTTCCAGTGCCCGGTGGACAACATCTACGGTTCTCCGGTACTGATCGCAGACATCCTCGAGAGCCAGTACAAGGACCTCATCGTGGTATCCCCGGATATTGGCGGCGTGGTAAGGGCAAGGGCAATTGCCAAACAGTTGAACGAGGCAGATCTCGCCATTATCGATAAAAGGCGGCCCAAGGCGAACGAAGCCCAGGTGATGAACCTGATCGGTGAAGTTAAAGACCGCACCTGCATATTAGTGGATGACATGGTCGATACAGCCGGCACCCTCTGCAAGGCCGCAGATGCATTGAAAGAACGCGGTGCATCCAAAGTCATCGCCTACTGCACACACCCGGTGTTATCTGGCAGCGCCATGGATAACATCAAGAACTCCCAGCTCGATGAGCTGGTGGTGACAGACACGATTCCACTGAGTGAAGAGGCGAAATCGATGGACAAAATTCGCCAACTCACTATTGCAGACCTGCTGGCAGAGTCCATGCGCAGGGTCTCCAATGAGGAATCCATTAGCGCGTTGTTCCAATAAGGATAGCGCATACACCAATCCGTTACCGCGTCGGTCGCAGAGGCTGTAACGGCACATCAAAGGAGTCCAGACCATGTCTGACCAATTTGAACTAGACGCAGAAGTGCGTAACGATCTGGGGAAAGGTGCGAGCCGCCGCCTGCGTCGTTCCGCTGACCTTGTACCGGCGATTATATACGGTGGCGACAAAAACCCTGTCCCGCTCTCTCTGGTGCGCAAAGACCTTGAAAAAGCCCTCGAAAATGAGGCGTTTTACTCCCATGTACTGAGACTGAAAGTCGGCTCGGGTACAGAAAAAGCTATCCTGAAAGACCTGCAACGGCATCCCGCCAAGAACCATGTGATGCACGCCGACTTCCTGCGTGTAGACGATAACGTGGCGATCAAAGTCAACGTGCCTATCCACTTCCTCAACGAAGAGAACTGCGTAGGCGTCAAGATGCAGGGCGGCCTGGTTCAGCATCAGGCGACGGATATCGAGGTGCAGTGTCTTCCCGCCGACATCCCCGAATACATTGAAGTGGATATGCTCGAACTGGAAACAGGGCAGATTGTTCACCTCTCTGACGTCACCTTACCTGCAGGCGTAACGTGCGTTGCCCTGGCACTGGGGGAATCACACGACCTGGCCATCGCCTCTGTACTGGCACCCAAGGGCAGTGACGAAGCCGACGAGGACGCAGTCGCGGCTGATTCCGCCGAGGGCGCAGAGGGCGACGCTGAAGAAGGCACGGCAGAGGACGGTGACAGCGAGGACTAATTGCCTCGCTGCGCCATTCATCCGCTGCTCCCGCATTGACAGCGATCAAACTCATTGTCGGCCTGGGTAACCCCGGTGGCGAATACCGGGGCACCCGCCACAACGCCGGTTCTGACTTTGTCGAAGCGCTGGCGCGGGATTGCGCTGTGAATCTGCAGGACGAATCCAAGTTTTACGGCATGACCGGCAGGGGCCACTTCGCCGGTCATGACCTGCGCCTGCTTGTTCCCACCACGTTTATGAATTGCTCTGGTCAGGCGGTAGCGGCCATGGCCAGTTTCTTCAAGATCGACCCCGAAGAGATGCTGATCGCCCATGACGAACTCGATATTCCTGCGGGCAGTGCGCGCTTTAAACAAGGCGGCGGCCACGGAGGGCATAACGGACTGCGCGATATCGTGCCGGCTCTGGGAAAAAATGCGGGCTTCCATCGCCTGCGCATTGGTATCGGACATCCCGGCCATGCGTCGAAGGTGAGCGGCTACGTGTTGAGCAAGCCCTCGGCAATAGATCGCGCCCTTATCGATGCAAGTATAGACGAAGCAATCGCCGCCCTGCCCCTGTTATTGAGTGGCGATGCCACCAAGGCGATGACTCGCCTGCACAGTTTCAACGCGGCCTGACGGCCCTCGATAAAGAGAAGAGAACAGCATGGGTTTTAATTGCGGCATTGTCGGGCTACCTAACGTGGGCAAATCTACCCTGTTCAACGCGCTGACCAGCGCGGGTATCGGCGCAGAAAACTTTCCTTTCTGTACGATCGAACCCAATGCGGGCATTGTTCCAGTGCCTGATCCACGGCAGGCAACGATATCCGCTATTGTTCAGCCAAAGAACGAAATCGCAACCACCATGGAATTTGTCGATATCGCCGGACTGGTCGCCGGCGCCTCCAAGGGCGAAGGGCTGGGCAACCAGTTTCTCGCCAATATCCGTGAGACCGATGCCATCGCACATGTGGTGCGCTGCTTCGAAGACGAGAACGTCGTACATGTCGCCAACAAGGTAGACCCCACGGCAGACATCGAGGTCATCAACACGGAACTCGCGCTCGCCGACCTCGAGAGCTGCGAAAAGCAGTTACAGAAAGTGATTCGCAGCGCCAAGGGAGGCGACAAGGAAGCGGTCGCCATGAAAACTCTGCTTGAAGAGACCCTGCTACCGCACCTGAACGAGGCAAAACCGGTGCGCGCCCTCACCCTCGATGACAACGAACAGGCGCTGGCAGCGCAGTTGTTCCTGCTCACTAACAAGCCCACCATGTACATCGCCAACGTGGACGAGGACGGACTCGACGGCAATGCCCATGTCGATGAGGTCAAGCGCATCGCGGCCGAGGAAAATGCCCAGGTCGTCACCATTTGCAACAAGCTGGAATCCGAGATTGCCGAGCTGGAAGGTGAAGAGCGGCAGGAATTCCTCGACGAGTTGGGGCTGGAGGAATCCGGCCTCGACCGCGTAATCCGCGCCGGCTACCAGTTGCTGAACCTGCACACCTACTTCACTGCCGGCGAAAAAGAAGTGCGCGCCTGGACGGTGAAAGTCGGCGCGACCGCGCCAGAAGCGGCCGGAGTCATCCACACCGATTTCCAAAAAGGCTTTATCCGTGCAGAGGTCATCGGGTATGAGGACTTCATCGCCAACAACGGCGAACAGGGCGCGAAAGACGCCGGGCGCTGGCGTCTGGAGGGCAAGGATTACATCGTGCAGGACGGGGACGTTATCCACTTCCGCTTTAACGTATGACCAACGGCGGGTAAGGCGCGCTAGCTGATCAAGCGTCTAAGTCCGCCTGACACCAGCGCAGACGCTTGCGCCAATACGCGCGGCAGCGCCAGTCCACCGGGCGACGCCAGATAACGCGGCTCCCATTCCGGCGCAAATTTCTCTTTGTAGGCGCGCAACCCGTCAAAATTATAAAAGTGCTCACCGTGGCGATAAATGAAGGCTCCGGCGCGCACCCAGGTTGAGGCCAGATGGTGGTCGGGCAGCCCGGAGAGCGGCGCCATACCCAAACCGAAGGAACGGTAACCCGCCTCCTGGCCCCACAGTATGGTGTGAATAAACAACAACTCCATGACCCCATTAGGGGCATCATCGGAGTACCGCATCAGGTCAACCGACAAGCCATCGTGCTCACCGCCGCACCACAGGTTGGCGAAGGCCACCACCTTGTCTTCCACGCTGATCACCGCCACCGGCATGTCACGCAGATAGTCTCGCTTGAAGGCGCCCAGAGAGAAGCCCTTCTCAGCCGTGTTTTTACCGGCCAACCACTGCTCTGAAATCGCTTGAACGGTATCCAGCATGGCGTCGGACTGGGGCGCGGGTATCACTTCAAAGCGACACCCATCGCGCTCGCCACGATTAATGGCCTGACGCATCTTGGCGCGTTTCTTGCCCTCCAGGCTGAACTCGGCCAGGGACATTTGGGCGGATTCGCCCAATTTGTTAAGCGACAATCCCAAATCGAGGTAGACCGGCAAATTATCGGCAGTGACTTCATAAAACACCGGCCAGGCACCGTGACGATCGCACAGTTCACGAAACTGCCAGATCAGCCCCTCATGCTCCTCCAGGGGGCCCACCGGGTCACCCATGGCAATCAGGCTATTGCCTGCCACGCCATACATGATAAAGGCAGTGCCGGCCTCGTTAAGCAGAAACTGCTTGTCACCGAGCAACGCCAGCTTGGCCTCGGGATCCGGACTGGCGGCCACAATGGCGGACACGCGCGCCATCGTGTCGGCATCCACGGCTTCCGTGGCGGGCAGTGCCGGTCGGGACAGGCGCCACAGGATATAAAAACTGAGGGCAATC
>CAJQQW010000440.1 GCA_905480565.1 uncultured Halioglobus sp.
CTTACACGCTCGACGAGTGCGGAGTCATAATAGACAGACGACCTCATATCGGGAGATTCTGAAATCACGAAGTTAGAGATCTGCGTAGAGAATGCGCCGTTGTGCAGCGCATTGGTCCGCCGCAGAATCTCCACTTCCTTAAAGGAAAGACTGCGGTTTACCCTCATCTTTAGAGATTGTAAGGAATTTGTTGAGATACCTGTCACGCTGGCGAAAGAGGAATAAATATCTTTTTTTGCAGAGTCGTAATTAAGGACATTCATTCTTTCGCCAAATACCTCAAAATAACGAAGAAGATTGTCGTGAAATGGTGCGAAATCCAGATCTTCATCTTTCGCACCAAAACTGTGTGTATGAGATGCCCGCTTCACGAATTGTACATAAGTAGAGTAGAGCCATTCGTAGACACTTCTGACGTAGGCAACGATCGTCACCTCAATAGCGTTTTTATTACAAATTTCCTTGATCGCCTCGATTTTTGCGAGACTTAAACCCTGCAAAAGTTCACAGCTGACAATGGCAATCGTATTGCCTGGAGTAAAAAAATAAGTGGAGGTCAATAACTGCTCAGCACGCTCAAAATCACGCTCGACACAGGCATGGTGCAGCGCGATACCGTTTCCAGACAAACTCTCTCCGAATTTAACCTCTGGTACAACGTCGGCGTAGTCAATGCCCTGTTGCGCAATTAATTCCGCATTCAGCGATAACCAGGACTGCAACGCCGACGAGCCGGTCTTACCGAGGCCAATGTGCAAATACAGTTGTTTCATTTATCTCTCTCTGTGCACCCCCGCACCCTCTATTAGCAGTGGGTTAGTATGCTCTTCTTTGGGCTGGCAAAGTATAGGAGAACTTTAAGGTAAGTCTACTATGCAGTTACGCCTGCGCCAAATCAGCGCTACGCGCTTGCAGTGCTCGCACAGTTCAACATTTCTCAACATGAGGTATTATTCCTCATCAGCGGTCCGTCATGGCAAACTTGAAGCGCACAAACAATGGAGTCGTTATGAGTGATCGTTTTTCCAACCTACTCTCCCCTATCGACATTGGGACAATGCACCTTAAGAACCGTATCGTGATGTCCCCTATGACCACGGCTTACTGCAATGACGATCAGACGCCCAGCGATCGACTAATCGACCATTTCGAGGCCCGTGCCCGAGGCGGCGTAGGATTGATCACGCTGGAATTAGTCACCGTTGACGTAAAGCACCCCTATATGCATCGCTCCATGACGCTGGGCGAGGACCGCTTTATCGACAAGCACCGTCGACTCGTCGAATCCATTCATCAGCACGGCGCAAAAGTACAGCCACAGATCAGCCATACGGGGCCCGAGAGTGTCGCCCCGATGTTCGACGGCGGCCAACCTGTTGGCCCGTCCGTCGCCGTGGCACCCGTATGGGGCTGGCATTCACGCGAATTGAAGGCAGATGAATTACCGAATATTGCCATACAGTACGGGGAGGCTGCCCGGCGTGCTCGGGAAGCCGGCTACGACGGCATCGAACTACACGCGGCGCACTGCTACAACCTGCTGGGGTCCTTTCTGTCACCGTTGCGAAATAAACGCACCGACGACTACTCGGCATTTCGGCTCGAGACACGTACGCGATTTATGGTGGAAGTGCTTGCGCAAATTAGCGCCCGCGCTGGTGCTGACTTTCCGGTGACACTTAGCATTTCTGGCTACGAGCGGGCGCCGGGGGGGCGCAGCCTCGACGATACGCAGGCTATCGCCCCGATTCTGGTTGATGCGGGGGTGAAATGCTTTCGAGTCAGCGGAGGCATCAGCGATGCGCTGGTCACCCAAATGGTAAGCCGCACAGAGGCCGGACCAGCATTAAACGCAGCCAATGCGGAATCAATCCGCAACGTGGTCGATGTGCCTGTTATGGCGGTAGGGCGCATTCACGACCCCGACCTCGCGGAGTCGATAATTCGCAACGGACAGGCTGACCTTGTCGCTATGGCACGCCCCCTCCTCGCCGACCCGGAACTACCCAATAAGGTTGCGAGCGGGCGGACACGAGACATAAGACCCTGCATATCCTGCGAAGGCTGCATTGACTCAATGCAGACCCACGATGACTTACGCTGCGCCGTAAACCCCTTGTCAGGCCGCGAACATTCCCTAGCGCCAGCGCTGGCACCCTCACCCTTCCATCTGGTCGTGATCGGCGGTGGCCCGGCAGGCATGGAGGCTGCACGACAGGCCGCAGCATCGGGTTACCGGGTCACGTTACTAGAGCAGCAGCGACACCTTGGGGGCTCGCTGCTGCTGGCGTCGACCGTACACGCCGCTAACGAAGCTTTTCTCGATTATCTGACATCACAGATAAAACAATTACCGATACAACTTCAACTGGGAACACCTGCCAGCGTAGAGTTCATCAACCAACTCAGTCCGGATGCAGTTATCGTAGCGACCGGAGCAAAAGTATCAACATCTGCCATACCCGGCATGGATTCACCCGGAGTAGTCACTGCAGCGCGATTGCGGCAGCGCATACAGGACGCACCTGCTGTTGTTCAGGCGTTGCTTCGCCCACACTGGCTCCGAGCGGCGAGCAAGCTGTGGATGCCCATCGGAAAACGAGTTGCGATTGTCGGTGCTGACCTTGCGGCGGTAGAACTCGCAGAGTTTCTTGCCCACCGGAAACGACGGGTTCACTTACTCGACTCCGGGATAAAGATCGCGCCCGAAGTGGGTAAGAAACGGCGCGCAGAGCACATGGATCGACTTGATCGCCTGCAAGTGACGGTTAATACCCGAGTAGAAATCGAGCGAATCAAATCGTCCAGTGTTGTCATACTGTCCGGCAACGGGACGCGGCGAGAAATCTTTACCGATACTGTTTTGGTTGCAGGAGAACCCGTGCCTGATACCACCCTGTACGAGGCGATAAGGGGTGCGGGGTTTCGTGTCAAGGCAATAGGCGACTGTTGTGGAGTGGGATTGATAGCCGGCGCCACACGGGATGCCGCAGAGGCGATTACCGGGCTAGGCCAGAATCACTGGTAGCACTTTACTCTTCGAAATCTGCCTTGGAATAATG
>CAJQQW010000441.1 GCA_905480565.1 uncultured Halioglobus sp.
CTAATTGCACCTGGGAAAGGGTCAGATTAGCGCCCAGGAGAGTGCGCTCATCCATGTAGCCAGTGGGAACGGTCACGCCCGAGTTCGTACTGTCCTGGTAAAGCACGTTAATATTCGCGTTGAAAAGCCCAATAGAAAAGGGCCGGGTGTATTCGAGCGACAGTGTCGCACTGTGCTTCGGTGCAAGCGCCAGGTCGTCGGTGAGTGTATCCGTGATAATCGAGGTCCCACTCGGCGAAGCGGCGTCGATAGCCAGATAGGATACGCTACTGGGGCCGAAGCTCGTATCGAGATATCCGTAATTCAGCGAGGCTGTTATCTCATCCGTAATAGCCGCAGAAATATCCCACTCCAGACCCTGGATATTAGCGTCATCGATATTGATAAAATCACGCTCCCCTGCATTATTACCTGTCGGTACGCTCTGCTGATAATCGTCATACTCCATATAAAACAGGGCGCCGTTGAGACGCAGCCTGCCATTCAGCAGATCACCCTTGTAACCAACCTCATAAGAAACGAGATCTTCCTCATCGAATCCCGCCTCAAAATTGGCACGACTGGTTGAGCGCTGACTAGTACCGCCTGACTTGTATGCGCTGACAACCTTGGCGTAAACGTTGGAAAATTCATTCAGGTCATACTGCACCGTACCCGACGGATTAAACTTGCTAAAGTCCTTGTCGTACTTCGCCCTGAACGGAGCAATTCCATTGGGCTGACCCAATGTAAAGGACACACGGTTGTTGTCTCTGGTCGCCTTGCGGCTATCCTCCGAGTAACGGGCCCCCAGCGTAAAGTGCCATCGGTCGTTGAGACTTGCCGGAGTCCAGGTGGCCTGCCCGAATACCGCCGCAGAGCTGTTCTTGGTTTTTGTGAAATCTACCAGCACACCCGGTGGCAGATTTTCTGTACCCCCACTATTCCCAGGCTGATTTTCTTCGCCATCGTCTTCGTAGTAAAACAGGCCTCCCACCCAGGTGAGAGAATCGGTCTCGCCAAGCAACTGCAACTCCTGAGTAAACTGATTAAAGTCTGTTTCGGGTAACCCATTGGTAATCGTTAGGTTGCCAAACAGCGAGGCCGTGGGGGACTGCGCGTTTTGCGTAAAGCCGTTCAAATCCCGGTAACCGGTTATCGATTTAAAACTAAGGGCTTCATTTATTTCCCAGGCATAGTTCAGCGTGTGAGCCTTGATTTTGTTGTCGCCCTTCTCCTGAAAATCATAGGATGTCGCCTTGTCCAGACGGTCACCAGTAGCCTCAACAGGATTGCCAGCCGCATCTACCTCAGGGTTCTCAAAGACAATAACGCTCGCGAGCGGTTGACTGCGATCAAAACCCAGCGCCTGTGAGAGACGAGCGGTATCCTTGGTGGAGGAGTGTTCATACTTATAGTCGAGCGTTTGCTGATCACTAATTGTCCAATGAAAATCGCCTATAAAAGTATTGCGATCCTCGATGCCGAAATCTGCGCCTCGGCCCTCATTATCAACAATACCGTCGCGGTCGTACGCTGTGTAAGCAAACTTGACTGCGGTGTTATCAGTGATGGGCAAATTAAGAATACTACTGGAGCGGAACAGACCGTAGTTGCCGATTTGAAAGCTCTGACGAAAGTCGAGAGCTTCTGTATCGGCTGGTCGCGTGATGATATTAATCGCTCCGCCTGTCGCGTTGCGACCATAAAGCGTGCCCTGAGGACCGCGCAAAACCTCGATGCGCTCTGTATCTGCCGTTTCAAAGGCCGTACCGACGGACGAACCGATATAAACTCCGTCCATGTATAACGCCACAGAAGGGTCTTGCGTGATTTGCACATCGTTCTGGCCAACACCTCGAATAAAAAGGCGCACTGTGGTCGACGAACCCGTGAATTCTTGCACCAGCAAGTTAGGCACGGTTGAAGCTAATCCCTTAATGTCGTTAATACCCAACTGCTCCAGCCGGTTCTGGCTAAACGCGACGATAGATATGGGGACGTCCTGTAGCGATTCTGCGCGCTTTTCGGCCGTAACAATGATTTCTTCAAGAGCCGGAGATGCAAGCACAGGACAACTAACATAAAAAAAGCCAAGGACTGCCATTGAGATAGAGCGGCACTGTTTCATAGACCGAATACCCTTTTATTATTACACCCAGTATACGTGATACGTGCGATGTAGTTAGGACTTGCTTGCCATTCTTGCTGGATCACGTGCGAGCATACTAGAGGCCCTGATACTAAAAACGACTACCCCATTCTGATTCTCTAACCGCGTATCGTAACTGACAATACCGCTATCAGGATTGCTCTTGGACAGGCGCGCAGCGGCAATCACTGTCTTGCAGCGCAACACATCGCCGGCAAAGACGGGCTGATGCATCCGCATATCGTCAAACCCCAGCCCCGCCACAGCCTGCTGCACTACACCACTCTGCCAGCGCTGGCTGGTGATACAAAAAATTGCAAAAATGTGTGCTGAGCAGGCGGTCAGGTCACCGAAAATGGAGTCCCTCGCGGCGACTTCGTCGATATGAAAAGACTGCGGATCCCACTCTCTGGCAAATTCAATCATACTCGCGGCGGATAGCTCATAGGTGCCTGCGAGATGCTCTTCTCCGACAATACAATCGTCGAAGAAAAACGGCTGACCTGAAGAGGAGACGGTCATAAAAGGCCGAGTTTTTGCGCTATGCGCGGACACTGGTCGCCGTCAAGGTGCTTTTCGGCCACCATCCAGGTGATACAGTCACTAAAGGTCTGCGCGGGGTCTCGCAAGGTGATGCCACGTGCCGCCAGTTCATGCGTATTTTCGATACGCGGCCATAACGTAGCGTAGCGCATAGTCTCTGCAGAGATAGGTGTATCCACCTCACGAAATTTTCTCACAATATCAACCAGTCGACCCATCAACCTGAGCTTCCACCCCTCCACAGGAACGCGTTTGAGGTCGCACCCGGACACCGATTTGACGATGTCCGCAAACTCTGTCCACTTCACATATACCCCAGGCACCAGGAAACGACCACCTTCGCCTTTCACTGCGAGCGAACAGATAAAAGCAGCGAGGTCACGGACATCCACATACTGCATTCCGCCATCTCCGAAAATACGGAACCCGTTGTCAATGCGGTGCTTCAGCGCACGCATGGAGTCGGACAGCCTGGGGTCATCGGGCCCCACCACTCCTCCCGGATAGACTATCGATATAGCGGCTCCGCTTTCCTGCAAACCGCGAAGATACAGCTCCGCCTCGACTTTGCTTTGCCCGTAGGGAAGCTTCGACGGCGCGGGAGGCGCGTTCGCTGTCACTTTTGCGCCGTCCTCGTTGAAAATCGCGGTGATGCTGGAGACACAGACTATCTGGCGTATACCCTGATGTAGCGCAGCGCCCACCACATTGCGTGTACCCTCCACGTTAACCCGCAACAACTCGTTCCGGGTAGACCCAAGAGGCGCGCAGGCAGCAGCATGCACAACCGCATCACACCCCGCCAGTGCCGCGGCCACCGACTCGGCATCGGTGATATCACCTGTCACCATCTCGGGCTGGGGCAGATTCAACTTATCGTAATAAGCGTATGCTTTCGTCTGGTCGCGCACTAGCAAGCGAACAGCGTGGCGGGCCTCCTGCAGTTGCCTGGCCACGTGAGAACCGACAAAACCCGTTGCACCTGTAACCATCACGCGCATATGTGAAACTAGACCTCTGTCACGGTAATCACGTGATTAGGGCAGTACCGGGCTGCTGCCATGACCCTGTCACGCAGTTCTTCAGCGGGTGTTTCTTGCAACAACACCACTTGGGGATAAGCATCGTCGGTCTCCTCAACATTGAACACTTCTGGACATTCTCCGAGGCACACACTGTGTCCCTGACACAAGGCCCGGTCTATGCTGACTTTCATAACCATGAGTGCTTATCCTTTATACTGTGCGCGCCGACGATAACGCAAGCGGGAGGGAGAACTCGGCTTGAGCACTATCGCCGATAGATCATCCTGATAACTCTCTGGAGGGTCCACGAGCTCAAACTCATACTTGGGCAGCAACGCAGCGAAAATAGACTTGAGCTGCATCATCGCAAAGGCATTACCGGCACATTTGTGAGGGCCACCCCCAAACGGAATATAGGCCCACATCATCTCAGGCGTGTTGGCACGATCTCTACGAGGATTAAACGTCTCGGGATCGGGAAAAAACGCGGGGTCGCGGTGAGAACCGTATGTGGATATCGCCACAGTCTTGCCCGCCTCGATCAGCGTCCCCTCGTAGTGTATATCCTCAATGACCCGCCGCATTAACAGGACCAACGGAGGGTGCAACCGCAGCACCTCTTCGATGAAAGCCTCCAGGCGAGGAATTTCGCGGAGATTTTCAAATGTCAGATCCTGGCCCTCGCCGAACAGTGCAGTCAGTTCTTCACGTATATCTGCCATATGTTCGGGGCATCGCGCCAATTCGACGGCGGTCCACGCGGCCGTGCCGGAGCTGGTGTGATGACCCGCGAACATGGTGGCGATGACCAGTCCTGTGATTTCATTATCGCTCAGGAAGGAACCATCACTGTAAGTGCCCGACATAAATGTCTCCAGGGCATCACCATAGGTCTTGTCAGGATCGGCTCGACGCTCAGCGATGATCTCACTGATTAACTCCTGCAGCCGGGCACGGGCATTGTCGCGCGCCTCGAACAGCGGCTGTTGCAGGTAGGGATCGACAAAGGCGATCGCCTGCAGACCTTTCTCGAGATCATGGTAGAGCGCCTTGAATTCCGCGGTCATCCGATAACGAAAATCAGCGCCGAGCAGACAATGACACGCGGTATTCAGGGTCAGACGAATAAACTCATCAAGAAAATCCAGCTCGCCCTCTTCGCCCCAGTCCGAAACCCACGCTTCAACCTCCTCAGCGATAACGGCCGCATAGCTCTTCATGTTCTGGTAGCGCAGCGCATCGACCTGAATCTTCAACTGGGTCTTCATACGGTCAGGAGGTGCATCGAATATCACCCCTTTACCAAAAACAGGCACGGTTGCCTGATAGGCGGCCGCGCGGCTCAAGTGCTTGTCCAACCCTCTAAGAAACGCTTCCTGCGCCCGGGGACCGCTCATCAGCACAGTTTGTTGGCCGGCCATATTGTACTCTGCCAATTCGCCACACTCGCTATTGCAGCGCATCAGGAAGCGAGCAAAATTGACGCTGAACTCTTCCATATGGCCCACACCTGGTTTCTCGCCACTGACTTTAGTGGGAAGCTTCAGCTCAGGACTCGCAGCACCCGACATACTCACCCCTCCTTAACTTGTTCAGAGGACATTTTCGGCATCGACTTGAGAATACCCTTATCGACACACTCCAGGATAAGGTTAGTAATATTGGTATAGTCGTACATATCCAACTGCTCTGACCATTGGTAATCGCCGCCGTACCGAAACCAGGATGCGCCAATGACCTTCATCTCGGAGCCATCCTCGCGGATCGGTGCGCCGGGCGGCGTTTGCCACCATGTACAAAAGGCCGCTCCCCGTGTTTCATCGATAACAATTTTGTCGTAGGGATAAGTCCAACCCTTGTAGGGATCCATTGCCGCCCCGACGCAAGTCTCGCGCACCGCCTCCCTGCCGTTGAATTCGTACTTTCCGTTCGGTGTGTCCCAGCCGTAAACAACATCGGTAGTATAAAAATCCGCAAGGTGCCGCCAGTTGCCCTCTTGCTCTGCTTTGTCATTCACCGCTATCCAGCGGCGCATCATTTCTTCAATTTCGTCACGCGTATAATCGGCCATCGGTACTCCAGTGAACTCATTTTCCATTTTCGTTCTACCTTACGCCCCGGCTTTTATAGTTTCAACTATAAAAATAATCTGGCACACTGGAATACTCATTATTTGACGGAGCGATATACATGAAGTTCTGGCAGTCTCTTGCTTTTGTGTAAATGGACCAGATGCCTGAGCTGGCGCTTTTCTGCGAGGAGCTGGGTTTTCACGGTGTATCCTACGGCGACCATCTGGTTACTACCGCTGAACAGGTAGACGACTACGAGTACGGTGACAACGGCAATATTCTCTGGAACCCCGACACTCACTGGCCCGACCCCTGGGTCATTACGGCCGCTCTGGCGGAGGCGACAACAACCCTCCACTTTCTCTCCACTATCTATATTTTACCCCTGCGCGATCCACTCAGTGCTGCCAAGGCGGTCTCTACCGCCGCTTACCTGTCGGGAAACCGGGTCACGCTGGGCGTGGGCGTGGGGTGGCAAAAAGCCGAGTTCGACATGGTCGGCCAGGATTTCAGAACCCGGGGGAAACGCACCGACGAGATGCTGGAGATACTGCCCAGCCTGGTATCCGGGAAAATGACCGAGTACCACGGCCGCTTTTATGACATCCCAAAGGTCAAGATGTCCCCGGGAACGACCGAACCACTGCCAATTATGGTGGGTGGATACGCCCCCGCCGCGCTCACACGCGCTGCGCGGTTCGACGGCTGGATGGCGACATCCCATGAGGAAAATGACATTTACCCACTGCTGGACAACCTGCAGGCAGCCCGAGTCGCCCAAGCAGATAGCGAGCGGGACTTTGACATCTGGACAGGTGTTATCAATCCCGGACAGGGCGCACACGAGCGACTCGCGGAAGCCGGCGTCACCATGGTCAACGGCACCAATTTCCTTGATGATAGCGGCAAGGCAACCCTATCCAGCATTGATGACAAGAAGCGGCGGCTCGAGAACTTCGCAGAACGCTTTCTGGGCTAGATCCCCGCGCAAAACGCCTGCACAGATGTGCATTGGCCTTCAGGGCTCGCGATCCAGTGCCTCATCGACAATTCGTTGCATCGCCACCGCATCGTTACTGAATACCCACTCAATACCGCGGTTCAATTCGCGATAAAGGCAATTCCTCGAGCCAGGAAAACCCGTTCCCAGCCGCTGGCCGTGCTCAGTGTGGCGCGAGCGCAGCCGTTCATTTAGAAGAAGATAGTGCCCACCGAGGCCTGCACAGCCCTCCTCCAGCGCGTAACGACTCAATGCTCCTGCATTGAGCTCAGCGACAGGGAAGCAGTAACGCGGCGAGACAAAGGGCACACGTGCGAACATGTCTGGATCAAGGGACAGAAGGTGATAGTTCTCCCCAGGGAGCAGAGGCGCCAGTTCATTGCGCAGGATGTCCGCCTGCCCTGACGGATCTGGCCAATGCTCTTGCTTGAGCTCCAGCATGAGATGCATCTTGCTACCGAATTGTTCCACCACTTCCCGCAAGCTGGGAATTTGCGGCAATCGTCGCCGCAGATCATTAAACGACACCTCCGCAAGGGGAGTGTCTATACCGAACACCCGCCCGGGAGTAGCATCATGACAAATGACGGGAACAAGGTCGCAGGTCCAGCGAATATCACACTCCAGCCCCCAAACGCCCCCGCGATGAGCGCTCTCAAAGGCGGGTAGCGTATTCTCCATAATATGCACATTATCGTGCTCACCGCGATGTGAAATCAGGCGACACCGCTCCAGGGCTGCTCGCTGCGGCTCAGCACGCGGAATCGCAGCCATGAGGCCATCCACTACGGACATTACAATATCCAGTACACTTGCCATACGGATGCCCTGTCAGCGTAATCCCGGCAGGCGGAACGCTCCGCCCGCTGCCAGCATAAATGCAAGGGGAAATCTTCGCCATGTCAAATGCAGAAAAGATAGCCAATCCAGGTGGCGAAAGTACGCCCGTGCAGCGCCGCGAAATTGGCGCTTGGGCGTTTTTTGATTTTGCCAACTCTGGCTACACTACAGTCGTCCTCACCACGATTTACAGTACGTATTTCGTGGCCGTTATCGGTGCACGCATGGAGGCAGAAACACCCGGGAGCGCCACCTTTGTCTGGACACTTGCAATCGGTGCAGCAAACTTGCTTGTGCTGTTGTCGGGGCCGGTCATTGGTGCAATCGCGGATCGGCGCGCCAGTAAAAAGCGATTCCTGTTTGTTTCGACAGCGCTCTGTGTCGGCAGTACCGCACTACTGGCACTAGCGGGGCCAGACCAACTGCAATTTGCCCTCATGTGCTTGATCCTCTCTGCCATTGCATTTGCGATAGGGGAAAATCTGATCGCAGCATTCCTGCCCGAGATCGCCACACCCGATAATATGGGTCGTATATCCGGCTATGGCTGGAGCCTCGGATATTTCGGCGGATTACTCACATTGTCTGCCTGCCTCGCTTATATCAACTGGGCAGAAGCGAGGGAAATGACAGCTACCCAATACGTACCCGCCTGCCTTTTGATCACGGCGTTGGTATTTGCTGTAACGGCATCGCCGACTTTTATCTGGCTGCGGGAGCGTGCGACCCCCCTGCCATCCGCACAAAACCTGTTTTATATCAGGTCCGGTTTCGATAGGGTTGTGCTGACATTGCGCGAAGCAGCACATTTGCCCGACCTGTTTCGCTTCCTGTTTTGCCTGACACTGTTTCAGTCGGGCGTGGCCACCGTTGTCGTTGTGGCAGCCATTTACGCCCAAGAGGTTGTCGGCTTTGACAGCCAACAATTGATCATACTGATCATGGTCGTCAACCTGACGGCGGCTATCGGCGCCTTTGGCTTCGGTCAGGCTCAGGATCGCTTTGGCTCGGTAGTCAGCCTCAGGGCAGCATTACTGATTTGGATAGTCGCAATTTTCGTCACACAGGGCGTCGATTCTTCGGGGGGAGTGTGGCTCGCGGGCAACCTCATGGGACTGGCAATGGGCGCCACCCAGGCCGGCGGCCGCGCACTGGTCGGACAACTGACACCCCCCTCCCGAAACGGAGAGATCTTTGGCCTGTGGGGCCTTGCTAACCGGGCAGCAGCTATCATCGGACCGGTAAGTTACGGCCTGATTATCGATGCTACCGCAGGGGACTACCGGTTTGCCTTGTACTCCACGCTCGCTTTTTTTGTTGGGGGCCTGATTTTACTCGGGACAATCAGTGAGCAGCGAGGGCGAGCCGCCGCTCTGCTCGACGAACAGGCGACCTGAACACCTAGGCAACAACAGCCGCGCGTCAGATGCGGCACACAACGTTTATTCCGCGGGCACGGATTCATCCTACGGGCTGTAAAGGCTAAAGCGGGTCTAGCGCAATTACATCTGCAGCAACTGGACACGGTCCCGCAGACGGGTCTGGTACAACACCGTGCCCTTGGCTATTTGCACCGTCAGCGGCTCCTCGTCATCCGCGCCATCGAGACTGATATCCCAACACAAAGATCCATGTTCACCGCAAGCCGTTACCCGCGCGCGCGCGCAAACTCCCCTCACCAAACTCGTCAGCCCCTCATGCATACCGGCTTTTAGCAGGGCTTGCCAACCATAACCGTTCGCTTCACGAAGGGCAGGACAATCATGCAAACGCAGCCGCGCAGACCCTGCAGCAGTGCGGGTGACTTCCAACCCCCAGTACTCTCTCGGCTGGAACGCAGGGTGAATCTCCAGTACTCGAATAACATCATCGATACCAGAGCCGCTCAGGCCCAGCCACCGACAAAGACGCTCGCTCATCACCCAACAGCTGCCCGCCATCTGGAATTCAGCCACCGCTAACGCAGCGGTCTCGCTATAGTGCGCCGCCACTGAGCGCATCATAGCCGCAATCAGTAGATGCACCTGCACTGCAAGCTCGCGGCAAATGACAGATAA
>CAJQQW010000442.1 GCA_905480565.1 uncultured Halioglobus sp.
CCTGTTCATCACCGAAGTCTCGCCCGAACAGATCTCACTGCTGTTTGAACGTTTTATCTCCAGAGAGCGCGACGAGCCACCTGATATCGATGTCGATTTCGAACACGAGCGGCGCGAAGAGGTCATCCAGTATATTTACGATAAGTATTCCCGCAAACGCGCTGCCCTGGCCGCCACCATTATCACCTACCGCGCGCGCAGCGCCGTACGTGACGTGGGCAAGGCGCTCGGGCTGGATGCGGTATTCGTCGACGACCTGGCTAAATCCATGGCCTGGTGGGATCGCACCCGCGATCTGGAAAACCGTTTTGAAGAACAGGGAGTAGCGGGCCACAGCCAGCAGGCACAGCTGTTTTACTCACTGGTACAACAAATTATCGGCTTTCCCCGACACCTGTCACAGCACGTGGGCGGATTTGTCATTACGCGCAGCCCTATCTCCCAGTTGGTGCCCGTTGAGAATGCCAGCATGGCAGACCGTACAGTCATCCAGTGGGACAAGGAGGACATCGAGTCGCTGGGTCTGCTCAAGGTCGACATACTCGCGCTGGGAATGCTGTCTGCCATACGCAAAAGCCTGCAAATGGTGCACCGCTACTGCCCCGGACTCAAAACTATAAGCGATGTGCCAAGAGACGACGCCGCCACCTGGCGCATGCTGCAGCAGGCGGATACGGTTGGTGTATTCCAGATCGAATCGCGCGCACAGATGTCGATGCTGCCGCGATTAAAGCCCGCCACCTTTTACGATCTGGTGATCGAAATCGCCATCGTGCGGCCGGGCCCCATCCAGGGCAACATGGTGCACCCCTACCTCAGGCGCAAACAGGGCAAGGAGGCGATCACCTATCCCAGCGATGCGATCAGGGAAGTATTAGCCCGCACCCTGGGGGTACCGATTTTTCAGGAGCAGGTTATCCGCCTGGCGATGGTCGCCGCGGGCTTCACCGGTGGCGAGGCAGATGCCCTGCGGCGCGCCATCGCGTCCTGGGGCAGAAACAGCAAACTGCTTACCTTCGAGAAGAAACTCACCCAGGGTATGATCGAGCGCGGCTACGATACCCGGTTCGCAGGGCAGCTGTTCGACCAGATCAAGGGCTTTGCCGGTTACGGTTTCCCCGAGTCTCACTCTGCCAGCTTTGCCCTCCTCGCCTGGGTCTCCGCCTGGCTTAAATGTCATCACCCTGCCGCTTTCTTTGCAGGGCTGCTCAACAGCCAGCCTATGGGCTTTTACAGTGCCTCACAGCTTATACAGGATGCGCGCCGCCACCGGGTCGTGGTGTTACCGGTAGACGCTAACCAATCGCTCTGGGATCATCAGTTACTGGAGTATCCAGAGGCACAGGGGCAGCCGGCACTGCGTCTGGGCCTGCGTCTGGTGCGCGGCCTCAGTCGCCAGGGGGCACAGCGGCTGGTAGAGGCCAGGCAGCGTGAACCCTTCCGGCAGATCAGCAACCTGCGTCGCCGGGCACAACTCGACAAACGCGACATGGAAGCCCTCGCCGATGCCGACGCCCTGCAATGCCTGAGCGGACATCGTCACCAGGCCCAGTGGCAGATCATGGCATTGGAACAACCCCGACCGCTGCTGCAAGACGAACAGAGTAAACACGCCAGCTATTTCGACGACGGGGTACAGCTGCCAAGGCCGGGCGTGGCAGAAGACGTGTTGTCCGATTACCGCGCCACCGGACTGACACTGCGCGCTCACCCCATGAGTCTGCTGCGCCCACGTTATCCCTTCAACCGCTGCAAGCGCCAGGCCGATCTCGCCGCTCTGGGCAATCGGCGTTTTGTTCGCATTGCCGGAATTGTTACCTGCCGTCAGCGCCCCGGCAGTGCCTCGGGCGTGCTGTTTCTCACACTGGAAGACGAAACCGGCAACAGCAATATCGTGGTATGGCAACGCACCCAACAGCAGTTCCGCCGGGCACTGATGGGAGGCAAGTTATTACTGGTGAAAGGTGTGGTGGAGCAGAAGGACAATGTTATCCATATTATTGCCGGTGCACTGTACGATTACACCAGCGAGCTGGCTGAACTGCCGGTACAGTCACATGATTTTCATTGAGAGGCGAAGCTGGCACGCGCTCATGCCGGCAACCGGGCTACTCCGGTCAAAGCCGGCGGGGCATTTTCACTGGGTGAGCCCTGCGGAGGTGCAACAGCGCTAACGGAAAAGAACAACAGGCCTTATCCACAACTAGAACTGTGAGCGGCCCTTGTTGGCGGCGATCCTGAGACGCAGCGCGTTCAGCTTGATAAAGCCTTCCGCATCTTTCTGGTCATAGGCACCGGCGTCGTCTTCGAAGGTCGCAATCGACTCATCGAACAAGCTGTCCGCCGACTGCCGTCCCGCCACAATGACGTTACCTTTATACAACTTGAGACGCACCTTGCCATTCACCACAGCCTGGGATTCATCGATCGCAGCCTGCAGCATCTTGCGCTCGGGCGACCACCAGTAGCCGTTGTAGATCACATTGGCATAGCGCGGCATCAGTTCATCTTTCAGGTGCGCCACTTCCCGGTCCAGCGTTAGGGATTCGATGGCCCGGTGCGCTTTCAACAGTATGGTGCCACCGGGGGTTTCGTAACAGCCCCTGGATTTCATACCCACATAGCGATTCTCGACAATATCATCGCGGCCAATGCCGTGGGCGCCGCCCACCTTGTTCAGGGTCTCAAGCACCGTCGCCGGGGTCATGGCCTCACCGTCTATGGCAACCACGTCACCCTGCTCGAAATCCAGTTCGACATACACCGGCGTATCCGGTGCGGCTTGCGGGCTGACACTCCAGCGCCACATATCTTCTTCCGGCTCGGACCAGGGGTTCTCCAGCAGGTCGCCCTCGTAGGAGATGTGCAGCAGGTTGGCGTCCATCGAATAGGGCGATTTTTTCTTGGCGTTGGCAAAATCCACGGGGATATCACGATCCTTGCAGTAGGCCATCAGCGATTCCCGCGAGTGCAGGTCCCACTCCCGCCAGGGTGCGATGACCTTGATGCCGGGCTTGAGCGCATAGGCACCCAGCTCAAAGCGCACCTGGTCGTTGCCTTTGCCGGTCGCACCGTGGGAAATGGCATCCGCCCCGGTTTCGTTGGCTATTTCTATCAGTCGCTTGGCAATAAGCGGACGCGCGATAGACGTACCCAGCAAATACTCCCCCTCGTAAATCGTATTGGCACGGAACATGGGGAACACGAAATCCCGCACGAATTCCTCGCGCAGATCGTCGATATAGATTTCCTTCACGCCCATAGCCTCGGCTTTGGCCCGGGCGGGTTCAACTTCCTCGCCCTGGCCAATATCCGCGGTAAATGTCACGACCTCGCAGCCATAATTGTCCTGCAGCCACCGCACGATGACCGAAGTGTCCAGACCTCCGCTGTAGGCCAGCACGACTTTCTTTACATCAGACATCTCAAGCTCCCTGGAGCCCTGATCGAAAAGGGCGCACATTCTAACGCCGGGGGGCTGTAATTCCCAGCGAGTTGTTGCCCCTGACATACAACGCCCAAATACCCAAGCAGCAGGGGCTATTGCACTCCGGTGCATCCGGGTGTCTTGCTAGCAGGGCGTGCAGCAGGAAATGAGTGCAAAATCTGCTGGGGAGGTGACCGACTGAAACTCCGGTCAACCCGCTGGGAAGCCGTAAATCGACACCCGCCCGCCATGGTCGATTCAGGGAATCACCCGCATTTATGGTAGAATTCCGCCAACGCTTTCTCTGTTCCAAGGCTACACGTGACCGAATTAACCATAACCCGCCCCGACGACTGGCATGTGCACCTGCGGGACGGCGCAGCCCTGCGCGATACCTGCGGCGATATGGCGCGTTACTTTGGACGGGCCATTGTGATGCCCAACCTGTCACCGCCGGTCACCACGGTTCAGGAGGCACTGTCCTATCGGGAGCGCCTGCTCGCGGCCATGGCCGATCAGCCGCGCCAATTCGATCCGCTGATGGTGCTGTATCTCACCGACCAGACAGCGCCACAGGAAATCGCACGGGCAGCCGCATCCGAACACGTCCACGCGGTTAAGCTTTATCCTGCCGGTGCTACCACCAACTCCGATGCCGGGGTCGCGCAACTCGACGGCCTATACCCGGTGTTGGAGGCCATGGAGAAGGAAGACCTGCCGCTGCTGGTGCATGGCGAAGTCACCGACTGCGAGGTCGATATTTTCGATCGCGAAAAAGTGTTTATCGAACGACACCTCGAGCCGATCACCCGCCGGTTCCCGCGCCTGCGCACAGTCCTGGAGCACATCACAACGGCCGACGCGGTAGATTTTGTAAACTCAACCGGCGACAGGGTCGCAGCGACCATCACAGCGCATCACTTGCTGCTCAATCGCAACGACATGCTGGTGGGTGGCATTCGCCCACACTACTATTGCCTGCCGGTGCTGAAGCGACGCACGCACCAGGAAGCTCTGCGCACCGCGGCCATATCGGGAAACGGCAAATTCTTCCTGGGCACAGATTCCGCACCCCACACCACCACCAGCAAGGAAAGCGACTGCGGCTGCGCCGGGGTGTACAGTGCGCACGCGGCACTTGAACTCTATGCGGAGGTGTTCGAACAAATGGGCGCTATCAATATGCTGGAAGGTTTCTCCTCCCATTTCGGTCCGGACTTTTACGGTTTGCCGCGCAATGACGACACAGTGACACTGCGCAAGAGTAGCTGGACCGTGCCAGCACAATTGGCCCTTGGAGCCGAAACGCTAACACCTCTGGGCGCCAACCGAGACGTCGCCTGGCGGGTTGAAGCCTCGTCATGAGTAGCGAATCCGCTTGCCAGATGAGTGACCGTTTTCGCGGTTTTTTGCCCGTGGTCATCGACGTAGAGACTGGCGGATTCGAAGCGTCGACCGACGCGATGCTGGAGTTGGGTGCGACCACCCTCCGCATGGATGACGACGGGCTGCTGGCAGTTCATCGTACTTTCCAGTACCACGTGCAGCCGTTCGAGGGCGCTAATATCGAGCAGTCCGCTCTCGACTTCACCGGCATCGACCCCTGGCACCCCTTTCGCGAAGCTGTGCCCGAGGCGGAGGCGCTCAAGGCTATGTTCAACATCGTGCGTAAGGAGATGCGTGAGCAGTCTTGTACCCGGGCCGTGCTCGTGGGTCACAATGCCCACTTCGATGCCGGCTTTGTAAATGCGGCCGTGGAGCGATGCGATATCAAGCGCAATCCCTTTCATCCCTTTTCCCATTTTGATACGGCTACGCTGTCTGGCCTGGCCTATGGGCAGACCGTACTGGCACGCGCCTGTGAGGAAGCCGGTATCGCTTTTGACAACAACGAAGCCCACTCCGCCGCCTACGACGCCGAGCGCACCGCCGAGCTGTTTTGCGATATCGTAAACCGTTGGAAAGAATGCGGGGGCTGGCAGCCTCGCTTCAGTGAGTAAATGCGGGGCAGCAGCGTAACTTAGTTTTCGCCACTGATCTGTCTCAGCAATACCTGTAACTCAGCCGTCAGATCATTGATGTCGGCCATGCCCAATAACTCATATTTCAGCGCCTCATCCATGGGCAACAATTGCACAAGGGCATAGGCCACCTGCCATGAGTCGTTATAGTCAAGCCTCAGGTTCATGCGCTGCACATGCGGGTGCTGTTCCAGGCTGCGGAGAATATCAAGCAGTGATTGACTCTCCTCCGACAAGCGCACCGTTGGAGGCGCCGGCTGCATTTCGACCTGGCCAATCACCAGACCATTGGACCGCGTGCTCGTTTCAAACAGGTCAAAACACGCACCACCCTCTATCGTGATACCCAACAAACCATTGTCGAGCTGATCCCAGTCGACGATGTGGGCACAGGTGCCATAGTCACCAAGATCTGCAGAGGCGCGACCGCGCTCTGCCACTTCTGCGCCCCGGCGAATCCAAACTACCCCAAAGGGGCTTTCGGATTTCATACTGTCCTTTACCAGATCCAGATAGCGTGGCTCAAAAATCTGCAGGGGCAGACGCCCGTAGGGCAGCAACACACCCGACAGGGGAAACAGAGGCAACTCCGTCATGCCTCTGTCCACCGCACTGTCGAGGGCCGCGTTTCAAGCTCCAATGCAGCCAGAAGCGCCAGTGCCTCGTCTCGATTATTGCCGCAGCAGGCGGGCTGTGGCATAAAAGCCGCGCACAGGCCGGGTCGTCGCGCATCACCAAACAGACGGCAACCTTCAGCATCATCCAGATGAATGCAAGGCTCACCCGCCGGCTTCCCGTTGGGCATGCCGTAAAAAGGCTGGTGGATCGAGGGAGCAACACAACAGGCACCGCAGTGGCTTCGACAGTCCATCAGTCTCTGCCTCTCACCCCGCACGAGAGCCTCATGCGTTATCTGCCGGGCCCAGCGCCCGGAACAGGATAATAAGGCGCGGCAGTAATAGCAGGGCACCGATGACCGCCGTTAGCATGGCCAACACGGTCAACAGACCAAAGTAAATGCTCGGGTTGAAGTTTGACAGTGTGAGCATGGAGAAACCCACCACCACGGTCACGGTAGTGTAATACAGCGCGCGTCCGATGCTCTCGTGGCAGCGGTACATAGTCGCCACGTAGTCGCGGTCGCGAGGAAACTCACGCCGAAAGCGATGCACGTAGTGAATACAATTATCGACCCCAATACCCAACACAATAGCAGCAATGGTAATGGTCATAATGTCCAGTGGTGTTCCCGTTAGCCCCATCACACCCAGCACCATTCCCGCCGCCAGCAGGTTTGGGACCAGCGCGATGAGTGACAGCTTCAAGGAGCGGAACAGCACCAGGAACATGACCAGAATCACGGCAAATACCGTGCCCAGGGTAAGAATCTGGGAGCGGAACAGGCTTTGCAATACGTTGTTATACAACACCAGCATGCCCGTCAGTTGCACCTGCGATTCCTCCAACCCTAATTCTTCCACCAGGTCGCGTTTTAGTGCTACCAGAAAATCATTGCGTCGCAATGTCTCGCTGGTTTCTTTTACACGCACATTGATGCGCACCTGCTCTTTGTCGAGCGAGAAATAGGGGTCGACCATCATTTCCTTGATGTCGTCTGTGAGGCTTTTCTGAAC